>JBEBVG010000080.1:0-13303 GCA_040392845.1 Sphingobacterium sp.
TGGCCAAAGCGCTTGATTTCAATTTTCTTCGATCGTACTTTGAGTTGAAACGGTTCCAGCTTGATCGCTTCATTTTCTTTCACGATAACCGATTGCAAATTGTCTTCTATATAAATATTAGGAGGTAAATTGCTTTCTTTTATGAAAATAGAGTAATGACCTTGTGGAAGGCTGAATTCAAACTCACCCTCTCTGTTGGTACGCACTTCAAAAAGCTTTTCGTTTTCATCCCTGGCAATTATAGTATATCTATCTAATGACAAATCTGTATCTAAACTCAGCTTTTCATCGAAATCGACCAACACCTGTCCTTTGACAAGGCTTACTTTCTTTAAAGAGACAGCTACTTCTACTGATCTACTGTGTATAGATATAGATCTGGAAATACCGCGATATCCATTTGAAGCGGGTAAGAAAAGCATGTATTCGCCATAAGGCATCTTCTTAAAGGAAGACTGGCCCCTAGTATCCGTGACAAAGAAGACATTTCTAACCATAAATCCATAGTTTGATGCGACTTCGTCGCCTTCATCAAAGATTTCATTATTGTTATTATCGTAATAACAGAATATCTTGAGATTGCCAGTGGGAATAGGAGGACGATCCAGATTTTGGTCTCTGAGATTTTGACGTATTCCAAGTCTCACATTTGCAAAATCATAGGGATAACCTGTTGGACCCTCGGTATAATTATATTGAAATAAACCCGTTAACAGCGTATTTTTCCATATACGATAATTTGAGCCGATCGTCGTGGTATATGAATTTCCAAAATTAGAAGTTAAGCTCGTGGATACGCCGGCATTCCAGGAAAGTTTCTTTTGCACTAATGTACCATTATATGAAGCTCCAAAGGATGTTCTTGTACCGAAAGGCAAATTCAGCAATTGACTATTCAACACCTCAAATACCTGGAAAGCACCTCGTTGAAATAAGCCAAAAGCTCCAAAAGAGCCATAATTATATGAAAAGTTACTTCTAAAAATAAAATGATCTTTGTCGCCTTCATCGACTGTCATCAAACCCGACTCCAGTGTCACAAACAGATTATGTTTGTAATTTTTAGACCGCATATTGACAGAACTCAATATTTGCCAGGAGCTTGTAGATAAATCTATAAATCCATTCTGCATCAAATAGCCGGCTTTTTCCCTGTTGTAACTAGGCTGTATATTGATCCCTATAAATGAAGACAGGGGTTTGCTGAAGTTTAAATCTACCTTTGCTTGCTCCGAATTGTAAGGGGTAAACTGTGCGTTGATATATGCTGGGGCATAGCTGGAATATAGTAACCCCATACCGTAGTTTCCCTTTCCTCCTCTCCGGCCTATCCGCTGCATAAGCTGTAAAGCCCCTCTCCTGTTTCCGGGGTAATACGCCGTGCTGTAAAAATTATCACTAGAATAAGACCATTTGCTGCTGTTTCCTATTACCTTTATACCGATTGCTGCTCCGGGTTGCGCTACGCGAGATGCTGCATGATCCACAATGGAATAATTCACTCCTCCTCCTACATAACCTCTTATCTGCAACTTATCTGCTATTTCCTGTTTCAACAAGTCGAACGTATTGGTCCACAACAAGCTGCCCGTACTATCTGTCTTGTTGTCATCAAAGTACAGCTGTCCTTCATAACGTTTGCGAGTGGGGTCCTGATCCGCCAGCACAAGGCGCATAAAACCTGTCATACCTGGAGACCCCGAATTATAAAATCCAAGCAAGTCGTTTGTCTTTTCTACTACTCCAGCAGAAAAATGGCTGTGATTCGTCGTATCCTGAAAACTAAACCGCAATCCTCTTCCATAGAAAGGAGCTTCCAGGTTTTCTTGCATATTGCCTAAGGCGACTGTTATATTATCCTGTTCATACGCTATATACGTGTTATTAATATTTGGTCTATTCCACATCGTGTTCCATTGACTTGCAAAGAGACTGTAAGTAAGCTTCCCTTCAGCCAGACGATAAGTTCCCTCTGAACGAAGGTTGTAGAGTTGGGTACCACCTATGTTATGATCCAGCTCCAGGTCGATATAATTTCTGGAATAACTTGACGAATAGTTGTCTGTCGCATACATCCGACTATAATTACGACTGGAAGATATATTGGGAAAGACAATCATAGCATTTCCAAACACGTCATTATTTTCATAGACACCACTCACTCTCACCGTATATTGCGGTAGATGGAGCATGTACTTTTCGACAAGGAATCCTTTTTGTATCAATGTATCCTGCCCAGAAAATAAATGCATCGACAGCGATTGAAATTCACGGTCTCCCAACCGGTCAGGTGATGAAAAAACCAGTCTGACATGCTCATCTGTTGTTCCATTATTGAACACACGTAGTCTCATATATACCGAATCACCTACCTGCCGTAAATATTGTAGTTCAGAATTATCCTGGACAACTATAGATCTTCTTCTAGCGACTTCGATATCCACTGACTTTTGTATTATACTTATACTCTGTTCATCAGTTAACGATACAACCATATGTTTTTCCGGCAATGCGGTGAGTGCTGTGCTTCTTAACTTAATCGACAGGAACCGGCTTTTTCCCGCTAAGATACGGATGGGCGTTCGCATTCCTCCTAAACTCAACACCCCTTCCGGCAGAGTGATACTTATGTAGCCATTGAAGTCAGCACCTGTTGTGTTATGCATTTCGATATCTAATGTATTGAGACCGGCACTTAGGAATACTACCGAATCTATATGCATAGTTATGCCGGACGATAATTTTTGCGAAAAAATAGAATTACCGCTACAAAAAGCTAATAAAAAAAACATAACATGATAACGCATGTTTTTCACGGGCATATCGTTAACGTGGAATCAACAGGTAAAGCAGCGAAACGGTGTATGTACCGGGTTTTGAAGATAGTACTTGTTGTTTAGTCAAGCTGGCTTTATATCCTAAATTAAAATACTGTGCATTCTTTTTATTTTCTGATGTACCAGACAGCGCAACCTGCTCGTCGGTCGATAGTACAACAACCGGGTTAGACACGATAGGCCTAGCCCCTTGTCCGGGAGTAAGATGTAAAGAAAGTATCGATAAAGGCATAGCACCTCCTTCATTGTGTATAAATTCGGGTTCCAAAGATTTGATACGAAGCTCAAAATCCGTCATTGAATGCACCTTGATCGCATTGGTCAGAACTTGTGACACTCCCTGTGTATAATCCTGATCGGATACAAAACTCAAAGTAGCATTGGTAGCTTCAGTGCCTATTGTTAAACTATAGTCCGGCTCTACATCTACTAGATTGCCATCGGTAAGACGAGGTAAAATATGCAAAACATAGAAAATCTGTTGTGTTCCCAGGATTTTTCCTTGTTCATCATACAGCGTGTACAATAGCGGCATTCTATATTTTACTGATGTATACTGATCCATGCTAATATAATCATCAAGATATTTGCCGGCACTAATTTTTAGGGAACCAAAAAGCGTAAATACTGAATAATAGCTTCCATAAGAATGTATAGGTGTTTTGGACCGATTTATCAGTAAAACCTCATTAGCATTTTGCAAAAAGATATCATTTAGACTTACACCTATATTACGTAAATTGGTCTGCGCATGATTGTCATCCACACGCCACTTCAAACTAATTTTGTCTGCTGGAAAAGATTTTCCACTTCTATTTGGACCTCCTTCTACAACTTCAATAGGTGCCAGGAGGCGTACTGACAGAGACCAATTTTTTACGTCAATATTATTTCCATTCAACTGAAATTGAAATGTATTGAAACGTTCCGGAGTCTCCTTACCCAGGTACGAGGAGACTTCAACGTATTCATTGGACCAAGCCACAAACCTCAATTGCGCCGTAGCGGGTAATATGGATAGTATCCCGAGGAACAAACAGACTATATTACACCATCTATTCATAGTTAAATTCCAATTCTGCCGCCTTAACCAGGTTTTGGTCCCCATAGAATAACATGACCGTAGCAATATAATCTCCCGCAACTAGCTCTTGAGGTACCGGGATATATTGTTTCCGTCTGTCGTGAGGTAAACAATAGAAAGCCAGGTCTTCTATAATAGTTTTTTTTCCATTGTCCTGATTGATAAATTCAGCACGGACTTGTCCTTCCATCCATGTATTACCGGTAACGTCATACGATAGTTCTAAAAACTTACCTACCTGGTCAATGGTAGTGTATTTGAGGTTCGTAATTTCTAAATCGGTATTCATCTGACCATTAAAACGGTGATATACCTTCATGCCCGCTCTAACAGCCAAACGTATATTTGCTCCATCCTGCTCTGCGCCTGCCCGGGGATTCAATTGCGTAACGAAAAGCATAGCGGTATGCACCGGAGTAGAATCAGAATAGGCTACTTCTTTGGGAACCTGCATATTAACCTGCAATCTCTTGGATTCTCCCGGTCTCAGCGCAAAGAAGGTCTCTGAGATTGACAACCAATCTGCACAGCTGGTACGCAAACTTCCTTTAGGTTTGATAATATTATCACCTAATTCTGAATATTCCCAATCCTCTAAAGAGACGGCAAGTTCTAAAGTATAGTCCTTGCTCGGATTGGTAACATCAACATATTGGGTTTGACTCTGGCCTGCATCAACGACAAAAAAAACACGTGGAGGCCCAACTGTCAGCCCCGTCTGACCAAATGTTGTATAAACGATGCAGGTACAGAAAAAAAAGACAAAATATAATACAGTTTTCATAGATAGTGTATTTTTTAACAGCGAAAAGCAAGTATCTCAAAGATACCTGCTTTTATACATTATCAACCGTTTATTTTAAATTTAGTTTGCTGCAATAGTATATACTACATCAACAGTATAGGTTGCCGTTGAATTTTTTGTGGCATTGTTACCTAATAATTGCTTGATTTCACCTTCGTTTAGGTCTTTCGCTCTGTAGTATACATCCAATTCCTTGTTTAACACGGACGAAGATGCATTGCTGTCGCCTCCTACGTTATCGAAATCCATAGTCGCCGCAGCTGTCTTCGCATTAGCTGCATTTCCAAGACCAATCTGCAACAATTGGCTAGCATCTATGCTTTCTATCCCTAAGCCTGCACTTTTCGTAAATTGGCCACCGTTAGAAAGTGCCGCTTTCACTCTATAACCAGATCCTATTGATGTTACCTTCAATTGTTTTGCAACCAAGGTATCTACACCGTTTGTATAATCCTGTGCACTCTTATACTCTAAAGTTACTTCGTCATACGCTGAACCGTTGTTTGCACCACTTCCTAAGGATATCGATAATGTGGGGTTAAGAACAACATTTACTTTTACATTAGCTGATGATTGAGCTTTCGCGCCCAAAACTGATACCGCTACAAATACGATTGCTAAAATTGTGTTTTTCATTTTTTATTTTCCTTTTTTCTTGTTTCTATTTTTTTTTCGGTTATTTCCCTTATCCGACAGGACAAAGTTCAGGAGAATAACAACCTCAAAAAAGATGAAAAAGGGTATAAAAAATATAAATGTGTTCAAACATGTAGTTTTTCTACTACAATATGTAGTTGTTCCACTACATTAACGAACCTCTAAGCTATAAATAATGGTATTGGTAAAGGTAGAAACACCTTTTTTGGAAGCATATTCTAAAAAAGCTCCGTCTCCGGGGCCATGGAAGGACACATCGAAAACCTTGTTGAGAGCCGGTTGATCCTGTGCAATAAAGCCTTTGTTCTCTCCAGTCAATACAGAAGTTTCCAATCGGACACTGCCCTCTCCTCCGGCTGGAATAGCCGAAATACTTACATCCGGCAAATGCATAACCTTTTCAGTCTCTCCTGAAACCTTCATATATTCTTCATTTGCCAGACGAGCGTTTACTATATAAGGCCCTGTACTGAATACTGTAAGATGTTCTTTGTTCGTAACCTCTACTCCGTCTTCATAATCTTCTGCCGTATTGTAAACTAGCGATGTAGAAGTTTGTTCTGGATTGACCATTAAATTTAACAGGGGCTTCAATACAATACTAAAGCTCACGGTAGCACTTTGTGCTTGTGCTTTTACACTAGGCATCCATAACGTACCAGCTATGATCAAAACAACGATGCCTATCTTTTTCATAGTAATTTATTACACTGCTTTAAAGATAGATACTTTATTTCATTTCACAAACAGCAGGAACACAAAAAAACTAATAGTAGCTATCAGCAATAGGTATATCAATTATTAGATTTTGTACGGTGTAGCTTACGGTATTCTTTAGGTGTCAGTCCAACTTCCTTCGAAAAAAAAGAACTGAAGTTATTTTCATCCATAAACCCATATTCTCTACCTATTTCTTTGATCGTTTGGTCGGTATATACCAATTGCCATTTAAATTGTGTAATAACATAATCTGTCAATACGTCTTTAGGTGTTTTACCCAATATCTGTTGTGTTGCTTTCGACAATCGTTTAGGCGTAATATTCAGCTTGTCAGCATAATATTTGACTGTCCTGCTCCGTTGGATATGACGCACAATAAGGTCTTTAAACAGCGTGGTGAGAATATGATCCGCATCGTCCACGTAACCGAAGCTTTTGCCTTCTGTGCCATGTATCGTACATTGAATCATGATCTGTTCGACGAGATTATGTGCTAAATTCTGATAAAGGGACTTCTCGCTATTTTTTGATGAAACGTATAGCATAGTGACAATGTAATTCACATATGCTTGAAATTCTACGGGAATATTGAAACAAAAATATCCCGCATCGGGAAAGAGGATACTATTTTGAAGAAACTCCGTGTCATGAAGGCTTCGGTTATAAAAGACACTGGTAAAGGTTAAAATATCTACATCATCACTACTTTCCTCTAATGCAAAAAGACAATTCGGAGATACAAATACAATAGTGCTCTCAGGAATAGCGGTCAGTTTTTTATTAAAATGAAAACGACTCTCCTTACCGACTAATAAAATACAATATTCTTCTCGCCGCTGATGTCTGATAGACGTATTCTCTTGTGCCAGTATTTCCTTTAACTTACCGATACTGAAGTCCTTCATTTCACCTCCCTTTTTCTACATTAATAGTTATACCGATAATCTTCTATGGGGTATAGAAAATCTATCACTATCAAATATAGCTAAAAAAACAGGGAATTTTGAATAGCGATAAAGATATTGGGATTACGGATAAGCAATTTTTCTCATTAATAAAACGTATCCTTTATTGCGATGGACAACACCTGTCCCGTCTTCTATTTCAAGATAGTAGAAATAAGTACCTTCCTTAAGATTTTCCCCTGACCAGTTATTTTGATAATTTATTGATCGGAATACTTCATTGCCAAACCGATTAAAGATAATCAGCTTATTGCTTTTAAATGCATCTAGTCCAACAACTTCAAAGGTATCATTCTTTCCATCACCGTTTGGAGTGATGACGTTAGGTATAAAAAGTGTAACAATATCGACAGCTGCTTGATCTTCATTATTTGTTGGATCGATATCCTGTTGTTTACTTATGACGCGTGCAGTTGTAATCGCCTGACCCGAAAATTCTCCACGCACTTTTATCCATCGTGAAGCAGATTCTTTTGATTCTAACCTTGCCAGCTTCCATACCAATTCTTTTTTACCCGGATTATATTGTAGATCCTTATCTGTTTCCTGTATCCCTTCTGTATACACCAGCTGTCGTGGCAATTTAAACGTTATTAACAGTTCGTCTGCCGCAGTATTGCCGTTATTAAGAACCAGGAGCTGGTAGTTAAATTCCTGAGAAACTAAAGCACGTTCTCTATCCGGCAAATTACGTATTTCAATATCTACGTGTACATCTTCTGCCAAAGGATCAACTATGATTTCTACAGGATCCGAAATATCCGAATTGCATCCATCGCCCAAAGCGATGACATTGTATGTTCCGCCTTCCGTAACCGTGATACGCGATTCATGTTCACCATTTATGCTTTCACCATTACGAAACCATATATAGGACAGTGCTTGTTGCGCGTCTGCCCGAAGAGTTACTTTTTTCCCTTTCACAATACGCAAGGCCTGCTGTTGCTGTGCCACTACCTGCTGTAATGCAAACAGTAGCACAACAACAGCAACGCTGCTTATCAAAGTCCGACCTTGCATATTTTTAAATGATATTACGGATAGACTGCAAATATTAGTCTGTAATATCTTCGATCGTAATATGTGGCTTGCCCGGTTTTGGTGTCACGGTAATTTCCAAATCCTGCCCTCCAGATTGTGCTATACCACGATAAATTACATAAGGCCTTTTACGATCTTCGGGATCATCTGCTCCTAAGCCATTATTTCTATCTTTTATCGTATATTCTACTTCGACAAATACCTTATAGACTCCATAGGTGTCGATCTGAGGAGCAATCTCTCCCAACGAGATACCGCTTCCCAAAAGAACAGCATTTGCTCCCGAGGCCAATGTAGGATCTTTCGATATATCTGAAAAATCGGCATAACTACTGGTACCTTTTCGTATAGCGTACCACCTATATTTTTTCTCAAATTCAGTAACTGCCGGTGTGCCTGTATAACCATTGAAAGAAACTGATGAAGATAAAGTCACCTTTTGTTGCCCATTGCTCGGATCAACCTTATCTGCTTCGCTTTCACAAAAGACAAAAGCATCGTTGTCGTTCGTGGTCGTACCAGTAACGGTCACATTCAACTGAGGCAGGACATATACAACAAATACTTCTGACAACGTTGTGCACAACAATGTCTCGTCAACACCATCAGGGTTAATAAGCCCCTCTACTTTATAGTAATGATAACCTGGTGTCAGCCCCGTCCTATTCAACGTTGCTGTATTTTGTCCGTTTATTACGGTATAATTCAATCCGTCCGTACCTTCCGACCAAATATACTTGGTAAAGTTAAGACCACGGTTGTTTGCTTCGTCTTCGATTTTGCTCGCGCGTAGGTTGAAAGAGTTGGCCAACAACGGATTATAGAACAAGATCGCATTAAGCAATTCATTATCAAAATTTGCTACCGTCGGGTCAAAAAGCTCCCCCCTTCCCTTAGTGGTATTTAATACCTCCTCATTTTGAGGGCCGAGTGGATCAATAGGCCCCGGGGGAGTTTGTGGAGTTTGTCCAAAAACTGCCATTGTTGTCGAAAAAAACAAAGCTACCAGCCCTGTTTTTAACATCTTTGATTTGCTTTTCATTTGGTTTGATTTTAATTTATATTACGTTTAATTGATTACATTTCGGATTGTTAGATGAGGTTTACCTGGTCGTGGCAAAACATATATTGCGACGGGCATACGAGGACCAAAAGCGCACCCGTTGCGGATATGCTGTATATAGTACATCTGGCGCCCGATGAGCGATGGTATGTACGGTGTTGGACTACCATCTCCTGTATATGTACTCACGTGCTTTAACGTTCCCCCTGTCGGGGAATCATACCAATCATACTGAAGACAGGAGATATCTAATCCCACACTGATAGGGTCACCCTCACATAAGTGAACTTCTGCCTCGGAGAAAGTGTGATTATAAATAAACGGCTTTCGCTGTATTTCATAAATTCTTAATTGGCCCAGTACATTTGCTACACCTCCATATCTGATCGATATCCTGTCATAAGGTTCGGTCGTTACGGTGAAAATAATGTTATGCCCATCCATTCCCTGAAGAAGAGACAAGATACTCCCACCGAAATCCAAAGGTGTACCTACAGCAGTATTGCCCATATATCGTTGTATGGAAAAACCACCAATAAGATTGATCGTCTCAACTGCACCCTGAACTTTTATAAATACCGAATCTCCTGGTTGACTCAAAGAACTAAAAACAACATCCATTTTTGCATATGCCGCTACCCCAAGCCCGGAGTTCATCTCAGCATACGTGTCATTATCATTATCTACAGCTGACCACGGGGTATTTACATTCACAGTAGCGGACGTGGCATTTAAAACTCCTTTGATTAATTCTGCAGAACCTGAAAGTATATCGACAACATCTTTGGACGGACATTCGGTACTTGACGCCATATACCAGGCATCGTAAAACTTCAATTGCTTGTTTAAAGTAACCGCACCCGTTACTTTCAGCATTATACGGTCAATAACGTTTGTAGTAGTAAATGAAAATATAATATCATTCTCCCCAGCAAGCAGGTTGACAACGCTACTTCCTAAACTCAGCGCGCTCCCGACACTGTTAGTGTTGTTTTTAGGTTGCAAAGTTATCGAGCTAACTAACCCTAACAGCTCTGCGCTTATACCTATCTTAACATATACTGTCGTATTTGAAGGAATTGTATGTCCCCAACAAATGGTCTGCTGTGCACCACCGATCCCAAGAATCGAAGTAGAAGTTAATAAAGAATACGTACCTGGATTCCCGTCAAAAGCATGTGATTTATTATCAACGCTTGCATCTCCTTCCGAATTAAGTAATACGACATAATTACCTACACCTGTATTATTATCCGCATAAACACGCTTCTGTTGAGAGCAATTGAGTGTCTCTTGCCCAACGCAATGCTGTATCGTCAACCAAAACGATAGGACCCCACAAAGTATCTGCAGAAAGCAAAGTTGATTCATAATAGATGGTTCACAACGCCATAAACGACGTTACAATCGTTAACATCGGCAGATGTTACATTAATATTCTAATATTTCTATTTCCGTTCTTCTATTAGCTTGATGTTCGGCCACGGTACATTTCACCCCATTCCCACATTTATTTACTAAGCGGCTTTCTCCATATCCTTTTGCCATCATCCTATCGCGAGCGATGCCACGGCTAACGATATAATCTACCGCAGCCTGTGCCCTTTTCTGGGAAAGGATCATATTATATCTGTCACTTCCCCTGCTATCTGTATGGCTCGAAAGCTCGATTTTTAACGAAGGATTATCTCGTAGGGTGGCGACTAGTTTATCCAATATTAATGCTGCATCCGGGCGGATATCGTATTTATCAAAATCGTAATAGATATCTTCCAGTACAAATTTTTCACCCACCTTCTGGACAGATTGCAATAAAAGAGTTACCTGTACCAGAGTATCGCTCTTCGCTATAACGGGTTCAACAAATAGTGTTTCGGACATATACCCCATTTTCTCGCCCTGCAGTTCTAAGCGTTGACCCTTTTCCAAATCGAAGGTAACTACTCCGTCGGAACCAGTATTATTTCTGATCAACAGTTGTCCGTTTTGATTAAATAAACTTACGGTCGCATCTGACAACAATTCGTTTGTTTTTTTATCCCTTACCGTGCTTGCAAGTTGAATGCTGATTTTTGGTTTTTGATAGGTAAACGAATAAATATCATCTGATCCTATTCCTCCTATACGATTGGAAGATAGATAACCCTTACTTCCATCTTCATTATCTTCTAACATGACAAAAGCAAAATCGTCGGATGGGGAGTTAACAGGAAAACCTAGATTGACAGGTGTATGGAAGGATGATTTAGCTCCTGTTGCCTTGAAAATATCCAGCCCTCCCATTCCCGGATGTCCCGTGCTGGAAAAGTATAACGTATCTGCATATACAGAAGGAAACATTTCATCTCCAAATGTATTGATAGCTGTCCCCGCATTTTGGGGTCTTCCCCAATTTCCATCTGCTCCGATTTCACAATACCATATATCCACACCACCTACTCCTCCAGGCATATCTGAAGCAAAATACAACACTTTGTTATCGTTACTCAATGCGGCATGGCCGACCGAATATTCCTTTACATTGTTATAAGGAAAATCCTCCTCGATCCAATTCTCACCAACTTTTTTAAACACCTTTAACTCCAAATTCTGCTCTTTCCAATATTGTCCTTCGACCTTGATTTTTTCTGCAGAATTTCCAGCATATGTTCGGGTGACGTACAATGTCTCTTCCTCTTTATCGGCTGCTACCGGTCCGATATGATAAGACGATTGATTGAAGGTAGTTGTCATTATGTCCGGATAGCTTAGGGTACCATCTTCGTGTCGGGAGGCTGAGTAGACCCGTAAGTAGGCTTGGCCGGTCATACCACTCGTGCGGCCGAGGAACGTATCAGGCTCTCCTACAAATATGGCTCCACCAGAAGTCGGGAGAAGGCTAAACTCCGCTCGAGCCGTGTTCACGCCTTGTTCGTTCCGTAATTGATGCTTAGAAGGATTTTCAAGCCATATTTTTGCCGAATCTGTTCCTCGAATAGCGTTTTCAAGGAGAGGAGAACTACCAAATTTTTGAACATAAATTTTGTACCGTTCTTTAGCTGCACCATATCTTCCTTGCTGTTTCAATACCTCGGCATATTGGAGGTAGGACTGTTGGGCGGCATCTGATCTTTCCACGATACGTGCATACCAGTTTTCTGCAAGGCTATATTCTTTTATATAGTAATAACTGTTGGCTAACCGTTCCATATCAATAGTACGGGGATTTTCGGTATCTACAAGTGTTTCGTATACTTTTGCTGCATCAGCATATTCGTACATCGTATATAATTTCTCCGCGCGGGCCAACCGACTTGGCTGTTCCTGCCCTTGAACAACATTAAGATGCAGCAGGAGACTTAAAGTCATAATGCCCATGTATATAGGATATTCTCTTTTCATAACTGTACTTTCCTGGTTTGTGTTCAATAATTTATGTACTCACTTTGGTATCTCTACTTTCCAAATTATGTATCCGGCTTAAAAATATCGTGGACTCAGAACCCGTCTATCTAGACGGCCGAATGTCACGCCTAATGTCACTTCATGGGAACCCTGTTGTATTCCGCCTATCTGATTGAGCATATGATCATAAGAATAACCTATACGGAGTTTTGGAGTAATATAAAACTGAGCTATACCGCTAACGGAATTGAGCGAACTGAGTTTGTTGACTGAAGCCTCTGCATAATCCCGATTAAATATCTTTGCCCGGGTGCGGTAACCTCCTCCTATCCAAAACTTATCATGAAAGACAAACATGGCGTTGATATCCAAGGATGTCGGTCCTTTAAAATCATCTTTAATTAATATACTTGGTCTCAACAGCAGCGCTTGTTCCAGTTCAAATAATGCACCCGCGATAAAAAAGCCATGTATATTGCGGTATAAGGTTTCCAATGAATTCTGATTAAATTGAAAATCTTCATCACTATCTGTACCGGCGAAGAGATCCTGTACGGAAACACCCGCATACCAATGCGAATTATTGTAGTATACGCCCAGCCGGATATCGGGACGCCAGGTCGATATCTTTCCATCAGGCAACAAACTATCATTACCCTCTAATGGGTTCAACTTGTTGCCATCCAAGCCATACTGAGTAATACCTCCAGCTACCCCCAAGCTTAGTCGATGTTCATCCGATCGATC
>JBEBVG010000081.1:0-13213 GCA_040392845.1 Sphingobacterium sp.
TACGTACACGAAGTTATGTATTATTTTACAAAAACACCAAATAAAAATTCTAAAACACAGGGAACAAATTTACTCCTCAATCATATACGCCCTTTAGCAGGTAAGCGACATCATCATCCTGCAAAGGCTCCAGTCCACCGTAATACTCCCGCAATAAAAACCGGTAGGGAATGATGCCATGGTGATAATATGGACCGTCATTGACTTTGAACCGCTTCAGGTAACGATCATTCACAAGCAGTGAAACAGGCACTCCCGGCCGGATATAATACGAGGTATTTACTGCTTCAGGCACCTTCAATTCCGGCAATGCATCCACCACAAAATCATGCAGGTAACGCCCCAGGTACTTTTGGTAAGACTTCGACGAATTCGCCGCATTTTTTATCATTTTGTTAAAAGCGCCTTTAATGATGATGCGCTTGAAAAATGGGAGGCTATCAAATCTCTTCATCATACCCAATATGGGGTTGGGTTCATTCATATCGATGTCTACCTGCTGGGTTGTAAACGGCATTTCGGGAACAGCATCATCTGAGTTGACAATGCTGTAGCTCCATCCTTCTCTCGTCACGTTGTCGTAGTCGTAAGCAAAGTACATATTGCCCATTTTTGGAGAAGCACTCGCATAGGTTTTGACTTTTATACCCGGATATATGTTGTCGTTTCGTAGGTGATGCAGCCACGCGCTGACGTAGTAGGTCAAGGCCCCTCCCTGGCTGTGTCCCGCGACGAGATAATTACGATATCCCGAGCTATACAGCGAATCTATCCTGCTTTTCATATCATCCGCCAGGAAAGCAAAACCGATCAAAAACCCGGCATGTACGGCGGCGCGGCTACTGCTTGCCAGCTTATATTCAAACACTTTATCTTTGGCGAGACGGACTTTGCCTTGCGCAGGAACCATCGCCGAATAAAAATCGGCTAGTATGGATCTCCTGTCGGATGTTGTTCCGCGAAGCAAGATGACCACTGTCGAATCGGCTCTTGTCCATAGATCCCACACATTGTCCAGCCCCAGACTGGGCGACCGGTAGACAAATGTATAGCCCTCCTGGAAATTATCAAAAGTTGTATTACCCGTCGTATCCAGAAAGACAAAATTCAGACGTAGCAGCTCATCACATTCTCTTGGATCAAAGCCCGGAGAAATTTCCCTGGATTGTGCCTGTACATTGCCATTGCATAGTCCTAGCATGATCCAGAAAACCAGGCAATATACCGGCTTAAAACGAAATGCCATAAGATTCGAGATTAGTACCTGTCATCAATAAATTATCACTAATGTAGGTAAATACCTGTATTTTCAAACAAATCTATCGAAAAAAAGAAAAAACTCCCGAGGCAGTTGCTCCCGGGAGTTTTTAGTTTAGTTTAGCGATGCAGAAACCGGTTATCAGCGTCTACGGTCCAGCAGACGGCTCACGAGGTAGCTGCTGATGGCACCTATCGTTGCCAGGACGATGGTCTGCACCACATCCCCTATGGAGAGGTTGATCCATATGGAGCAGAAAGTACCGCCAAGAGTACCCACCTGCACATTAGTCAGCGGCCTCATCGCTTGCCTCCTCTCCTGCCTGAGGCGTTCGTTCGTCCTCCTGCACGACAGCCTCCAAAATGCCCAAAGCCAGGGCGACATATTTTGCTACCTGCTGTATCTTAGCGGGCAGCTTTACCGGAGCAGCCAGTACCATCTGTATGGCTTTGCTCAGTGTTTTGATGATTTTTTTCATGATTTTACGTATTGTGATTTGCGTATTGCGTATTGCGATCGCTGGTGTCACACCTATTTACCACTCCATTTGCTGGCTTTATCAGCAGGTATACCTCACCGCCCATATCCCATAGACTATACACCAACGCTTTCAGCTTTCCCAGGGCCTTACCACTTTCATCGCCTTGTCCTTCTCCCGTCAGTGTAGTCACGGGAGCAATGCAGCCCCGCAGCTGTTTCATAGCATTGTTGGCCTTGTGGATCAGTATAGCCTCCCGTCCCAGGACTGCCGGGATACCTATCTGCTCACCATGACGCGGATAGATAGTCTTCGCCAACTTATATCGTCCCTCCGGGATACAGCTCTCCTGCGGTTTATTATTCCGCCAGGGAAGTTCAATGGTATGGCAAATCTGTTCATCATTATAGGTGATCGTTCCATTTGTTCCTTGTGCGCCATATATCCGTTGGAGCACAAGAATATGTGCGTCAGACATAGCCCAAATACTCAGAACGTGAAAACTTTTTTCGGTTTCTATCGCAGATCAGCAGGTATACATGCAACACTTTGTGTCGCAGCTCTGTAGGTATACTGATCGTGACCAGCTTATCCCGCCGTAATGCCGGCTGTGTGTTCAGCACTGCCACACCGCTATCCACCTGGTAGGCACAGGCAATGACCTCATCGTCATCAAAGCGGGTCCTAAAATCCGAATCTCCAACATATCGGATCGTTATCTGCTCTACGGTATTTTGCAATGTTGGCGACAGCACCTGCGGAACAGGACCTTTACTCAATATAACCTTCTCCGGATCGATATAGAGATCGGGATACTGGCCCGCTACTGCATGGCGTAGCACCTGACTCATTGCCATAGCCATGGGGAAGCTCTTTTTCTTTCTGGCGAACTCACGATAACACATCTTAATCAGCCCACCCAAGGGACTTAGGAATTTGGACGCACACTTAAATGCCAGGCGATTGGCCTGCTGCGCCGTACTGCTATTTCTATTTTTTTCCATCTTTATTTTTACTTTTTCAGGTAAAAGAGGCTGCCTAAAGAGTCCGAGATTTGATGACCTTTTAGACAGCCTCAGATTAATTAATCAAGCTGCAGCTCACCCAGGTAACTGCTTTTAGAGACACGTAACTTTTTGCGGTCGGACATAAAGTACCAGATATGCAGTACCCCGCTCTGCAAATGTCCCGGTATGGGAAAAGTCACCGTGCCATCAGCACGCGTAAGACGTGTCGGGTTGGTCACGAATTCATCCTTTTCCGGGTGGTAACCTACAACATACAACACGTCGTCCAGCTGGTTTTCCAGGTCTTCGTTTACGGCGGTATCCCAGTTCAGCGTAAGATCACCTTGATCGTACGACACGGTAACATTGCCTGCTCCGTATAGTGTCCCGTCCGAGATGCGTATCTTCGAATAATCGATCACGTAGTCCGGATAAACCCCCGTTATGCCTTCCGCAAAGTTGAATTGAAGAGCGACATTGCCGGGCACCGCTTTGTTCATATTCTTGCGGCCAAATCCTATGTTGATAAACTTGCGGATCGGTAGCAGAAAACGCATAAGCAGTCCGAATTTGGCCTGCTGCTGAAGCTGTGCTTCACTCGCCGGCTTCGTACGCTTCTTGTACAGCCCCTTGATGTAGTTGATACCTTTCCAGCTGCTTCCTATCACCGAACCAGCCTTTCCTTTGAAGCCTCCATTGGCTCCATTTACAATAGTTCCCATTTTTAAAAAATTTAAATTGTTAAACATTTGTCAGCGCATTGTATACCGGTATTTGTAACTGACTGAGGCAAACATAAAGAGCTAAAAAACAGAAAAACAGAGGCTGCTAACGATTGTCCGACGGCTGTCCGGTATCCTTCGGTAAATTGTCCGATGGTTGTCCGGTTACCGGGAAATAAGGGGTAGGTTTTGTAACAGCATATAGCCAGACCGGAAATAAAAAAATAATAAAAAACAGACAGATTAGAATTTAATATCGTAATATTGCGATATTAAATACAAAAAGATATGGGGCTTACTAAATCAGCGATATTTACGGACGGTCAGAATAAGCTGGCCTATTTATTCAAAGTATTGGGGCATCCGGCGAGGATAGCAATACTTCAACATATCATAGATCAAAAGGCGTGTATATGCAATGATCTTGTTGGAAAATTAGGATTGGCGCAGGCTACCATTTCACAGCATTTGAAGGAGTTAAAAAATAGCGGTATCATACAAGGTGCTATTGAGGGAAAGTCAGTTTGCTATTGTATTGACAAAAAGGTATGGAAACAGATCCAGGAAGAATTTAATATCTTTTTAAGTCAAGAAGTTAATGTAGACCAATGTTGTTAAAATAGTCCAACTTATTCTTATGTATCATTCATTATCCAAGACGATTCAGCAGTTACAATGGGAGCAAAACATTGGCGATGACAGAAAAAACATACTACAGCCTCTCCTCGATTTTGTACAGCAAAAAGCAGATACACTGCAGGACATCAATCTTAATTTCATTTGTACCCATAATTCCCGCAGAAGCCATTTGTCACAGGCCTGGGCACAGGTAGCCGCCTCACATTTTAATATTCCAAATGTACATTGTTATTCAGGTGGTACAGAAGAAACTGCATTATTTCCTAAAATAGCAGACACCTTGTCCCAACACGGATTTAATATTTTCAAAATTGCAGAAGGTAGAAATCCTGTATACGCGATAAAATATGATGATAATGCTTTTCCTATTATTGGCTTTTCAAAAAAATATGACAGTGCTTTTAATCCGCAATCTTCTTTTGCCGCCATCATGACCTGTTCACAGGCAGATGGTGGCTGTCCGTTTATCGCAGGTGCAGAAAAACGAATACCCATCACATTTGAAGATCCTAAAACTTCTGACCACACAGCAGAGCAAACGAAAGTGTATCTGGAAAGAAGTTTACAGATAGCGAAGGAAATGTTTTATGTCTTCTCAAAAATTAAAATTTAAATGCAACCCAGACTAAAATTTCTTGACCGTTACCTCACCGTATGGATATTCCTTGCAATGGCTATAGGTATTGGCTTAGGACACTTTTTCCCCGGTGTTTCCGATATTACAAATTCACTATCCATAGGTGCGACCAATATCCCTTTGGCAATAGGTCTCATCCTGATGATGTATCCGCCATTGGCTAAAGTAGACTATACCTTGCTGCCTAGAGCATTTAAGGATAAAAAAGCCATTGGCATCTCCTTACTGCTCAATTGGGTAGTCGGTACCGTCCTTATGTTTGTACTCGCGGTCTTGTTTTTAAGGGACGAACCCGATTACATGACCGGCCTGATATTGATTGGGTTGGCAAGATGTATTGCTATGGTAGTCGTCTGGAACGATTTGGCAAAAGGAAATAGAGAATACGCCGCGTTGCTGGTTGCATTAAATAGCATCTTCCAGGTGTTTACATATAGTTTTTTAGTTTGGTTATTTATCAACGTGCTACCGAGTAAATTAGGCTTAGCCAATTTCAATGTAAGTATCTCCATACAAGATGTCACTGAAAGTGTATTGCTGTATCTGGGCGTTCCTTTCCTGGCAGGTTTCTTAAGCCGTTATGTATTGGTCAGGTCAAAAGGGATTGTGTGGTATAACCATAAATTCATACCAAAAATATCGCCTGTCACTTTATATGCTTTACTCTTTACCATCGTATTGATGTTTAGCTTAAAAGGCGATAAAATATTGGAGCTACCAATGGATGTTATAAAAGTGGCCATACCACTGATTATCTATTTTGTGCTGATGTTTTTCATCAGCTTCTTTATCAACAAGTCACTGAATATCAGCTACGACAAAAATGCATCAATCGCCTTTACCGCCACAGGCAATAATTTTGAACTGGCAATTGCCGTAGCAATAGCCGTATTTGGTATCCATTCTCCACAGGCATTTGTGGGCGTTATAGGTCCACTTGTAGAAGTCCCGGTATTGATCCTATTAGTAAGAGCAAGTCTGTGGTTAAAGAAAAAGTACTACTGATCTTTAAGTTTATACCAAATCCGCACCAAATTCTGCCTTTCTCCAAGGCCGCTTCGAGTGGGCTCCAAGCGCTGTGCGAGGTACGTCCGAGTCACATCGGAGCGACGTCGGAGCGAGGTAAAGGAAAGGTAAAAGAAAGTCAGAAGAAAGGTAAAAGAAAGGGGGAAGAAAAGGATGTCGGTTATTTGCCGCGATATTTCCGGAAGAACTCTTCGACATCTTCATCCCGGTAATATTTACGCCTTCCCTTGCGTTCGAAAACGGGCAGATCGCCACGCTTCTGAAAACGTTGCAAGGAACGCGCCGATGCGCCAATACGTTCCATAACATACTCCGCATCCCGCAATACAGGGTTTTGGTTTGCAGTGGATTGCAACATTAAGGCATACGTCTGCGAAAAAAGCGTGCGTAGTACCAAAAGTTCACGATAAAGCAGGGCAAACTGCACCTGACTGGCAGGACAGGGCACCTGGCCGTGGAAAGGCATAGGGGTATTCACTTTATGAGGTTTAAGGTTTTTATTACTAGAACATATCCAATATCTGCTCTAACTTCACATATGCAATTGGATATAATATTTCTAAAGGTTTGTTTCTTTCTTTGACTTCAACTTTCTTTTTAGAGAGGGCTTTAATGGCGTGTACACCTACCATATGCTTCGCGCTGATACGGACGAATTTATTGTCGGGCAGATCCTCCATCAACCGGGACATCGGCATCTGGCAATTGACCACTTTACCTCCACCCATAAACAAGGACAAGGTTTTGTCGTCCACTTCTGCATAATAGAGGTTTTCATAGCGTACAATCTCCTCCATCTTGGTATCAAAATTCCGGACTTTGATGAATGTGCTGTTGTTTTTGGTCAGGTCGTGGAGATAGTCGACATCCCGTATGGCATCGCCGATGGTCCTTTTGAGCAGGTCAAACTTTAATGTTTTTGAGAGGTATCCGCTTGCGCCAATTTCCTGTGCTTCAAAGCCATAGTCTTTATGTTCGGTAAACACCAGTATGACCTGCGGCTCACTCAACAAGTTGGCAAACTCCCATCCCATCATCGTCGGCATATCCATATCCAATATCAAAATATCTACCGGTTGCAGGCCCAAAACTTTTAATGCCTGCTCGGGATCATCCATCAGGTGCACGACCTCTACATAATCGATTCTGTCAAGGGCATACTGTAGCATGGCAGTCGAACTCAACTGATCGTCGAGTATCATGATCGTATATCGTTCCTTTCTCATTAATCGATGTATTCCTCCGTTTATTCAAATTTTCCGACGATGCTCACCGTAAACGTATTACCTTGTTCCTTCCGCTCTATAGCGATTGGCCAATCGCCCAGCTCGATCTTTCGCCGGAGTAAAACAAAACCTGTCTTGCCCGAGCGTATCGCCTGGCGCTTGATCTCCCTAAAGCTGTTGGTCACGGTAAAACGCCACTGCCCCTCATATGCTTGCAGGTCCAGCAAAATAGCTTTATCGGCAGTTATCGTCGCATACTTAAGTGCATTTTCCACGGGCATCACGAGGATACCCATAGGCAGCTGTACTGTCGGCAATAACTTCGGTCTATGAAGCAACAACGCTTTGTCGCCATGGCAAACTCTACCGAGTGCAAGCATATTTTCGACCTGTGTCCATTCTTCCGCAAAAGTCACTGTGGCCTCTTCATCCTGCATGTGCAAAGCATAGTGGAGAACTTCCGCCAGCACCATCAGCGCTTCGAGATACTCTTTCTTGTTATCCGTGGTCATTTTACCCATCGTAATAGCGACCACATTTTCGATCGTGTGGGGCGAAAAATGCCGGGTCTCCAGCCGCACCTGCATCCGATCGACTTCCACTTTATAAGCATCACGCTTGGCATTGGCCTGGCGAATCATAAAGCGGGAAGCCATATACCGGTACACAGACGCCGCTCCCGCACTGAAGAGCCACACAAAGATCAACCCCCGCAACATCCTTTCCCGAAACTCCAATAGATCGAAGGCCATGTCGGCCTGATGAAAATGTACACCCAGACGGGGGAGCCAATCGTAGATCATCGGATAGGAACACCAGATTACTAATGCAACAGCCAGCACGGCCCATGCCCCGCCAATAACGCGATCCGTCCGCCGTGGAGACAGTAGTTTCCAGGTAGACGCAAACAACAATACATAAAAGAAACAGAACAAAGCACTTGCCGCTATAATCTCGTTGGAAGGAACATGTTCAGCCGCAAAAAATAGGTTTAGACCTTCTAATAAACCCAGGAAAATAAAAAAACTCAACAGGTTCCACAACGTAATATGATATAGATTAGCTTCCATCTCCAGGTTATCAGCATGTTAAAGGTAAATAATTAAATTTACACATCAAAAGATTAACGGTTGAGCATAATAATATCGACGATCAAATAAGTAGTATTTTTCTTCGAGGGAAAGTAAAAGCATAGGATCATTCTTTCCTATCGCTATCATATCTGCGTCGGGCACCTGCAACATGCCATTGCTATGCAGGCAAGGCCAACATTCCCATAACCAGGGTTGCCGGCGCAGCACTGTGCCGAGCATGGCATAGCATTGACAAAGAGCCCTATAGATAAAAGCATCGCGGGTTTCACCCTTATGCGAAACGATGGCCTCCTGCAGGACATAACGTAGGCCGCGGGTCGTTTCCTCGCAGATAAGCGGATAAAGTGCAACGCCAAATAAGTGCGCCATGAACGGAATACCTATTTTCAGTAGCACCTCTCCCTGGAGGAAGGGGACGGAGACACGTCTGTCCTTTGCAGTTACAGCAGCACCCGAAGTACCATCGCCAAAGATCAGCAGGTGCCTGCCACTTCGCAAGCGCTCCCGCACACGTAACAATAACGATGTATCATCACTAAACAGGTAATGGTATTCCCTACCCTGTTCGTTCATCTCCCGCTGCAGACGTTCAAAGATCTGCCGGGAACGCAGATATACCTGGTGGTCCAGCACAATGTCGAATGACAGGCCCATATGGGCCAGACGTAGGGGTAGCTGTAGATGATGCCCCAGGTGAAACAACAACAAAATCCCGGGAGGTAGCCGGCGAAGCCGCTCTACATCCGACAGGGACGGACATCGATCCAGGTTCGTCTGCCCCGTATGGTGATCTTTCCACAGGCTGTAGATACCTGGATGCTCATTCCACGCGATAGTGGGCAGATACTTATGCAGATTGGCACTAAAAAGCGCAAAATCCCAATTGCTTATAGCTCTTGTCATGATAATAAAAGATTTAAAGGTAAAAATAGAGGGGGCCTGGAAACTGTTGTTCCTTTCAGCCCCCTCCGTCAATCAACATTCAACGACATCAGTCGATCGGTGTCACAATCCGGCATTTCCGTTTCCGCTGTACGTCGGTATTGAAAATATGTTGCAGATGTGTCCATGTGATGACTTCATGGTCCGGCACCATCCCTTGATGGCGAATCAGGACCTGTTGGTTTACTTGTTTCATTTTTTTTGTATGTTTATTTTTCACTTCTGTTTGATCCGCCGGATTGGCCATTTCCAACGTCCAAAACATGTATTAATACTGATTAATCGACGGCAATATGCAACACATCTTTTGGTCCGAAAGAATAAAATCGTACGATGGTCAAATGGCGACTTTTGTATAACGTTCTCCTTTCGTAGATCGCTTTACGAAAGAAAAAGCCTATTCACGAAACGATCTGGCGATCTATACCGCAAAAACTGGTGACGTACGAAAAAAACGTCGTCGAATGACAGGCGCTATCTAAATTAGTATCAATTATTTATCAACTAAAGTTCGCACTCATCTACAAGTGCATCATTTGCTTATGGCAATGTTAAAAAACAACTGGCTACGCGCTGGTATTTCATTGATCCTGTTATCGATCGGTATTTTCATGGTGAAAGCCCTGGAAAAACCTCAAAAAGTAAAAGTTGTCGACATGCAGGAGGTCTGGTTTGAGGTATCCGTCATCGACGAAGAGAACGAAGATGAGGAAGATCTTTCCAATTACCGCATCGACGGCATCGCACAAAACCCTCCTGCCACAGGTACCAATCTGTTTGGCTGTGCACAAGGAAACAGCACAGGACGGAACTGTCATGTACAACTCGAATTCGATGAAGATGAAGATGCAGAGGAGCTGATCAGCAAGAATGTTGCTGCAGCAATGACCCAGGTCTCGGCAACTAAAACCGCTGAGGCTAAAGATCCAACACTACCGTAAACAGTCCCGGCGTTGTTAAAAGAAGAGGAGGTCCTGCACAGGATCTCCTCTTCTTTTTATCTATACTTACCTGGTATTCTGCGCTATCCCTCCCAGGTCGATAACATTATCGGGAATGGGAAATGTATACCTCGGATCATTGGGGACTATCGTGATGACCTCATCGAGCATCCGCTTCTGTAGTATCACCGGGAACTTCATTTCCCGGTTGAGCCGACGGATATCCTCCCAACGAATACCCCTGAATACCAGCTCCTTCTTTCTTTCCAGCAGTATCCATTCCAAGGCTTCACCCCTATCTTCCGTATGAAGCACATAATCTGAACCCGGGCGGTACCGATGGGCACGCAACGTATTGAGTCCTTGCAGCCCCTTATCGAGATCCCCCACACGGACTTCACACTCGGCTGCCGTGAGGTAGACCTCGTCCGTGGCCAAACCCGAAAAGGGCAACCCCATACCGGTATATGTCCCCTGGAAGGCATGATAGCCAACATAATCCTTAAAATAAACCGTTTTCCGCAGATCATCGTCTTCATACAGGTTATAGAACGCTTCATTCACCGCATATATCGGGGCGGCGATCTTCGCCAGTGCCATCATCATATTGAAGAGCACTTCGGGATGGTTGCGCGAAAAAGATTTGAAGCTATCGTATGATTTGGGATCCGGGATCAGCGTATTATAGTCCAGCAGCGTACTTTTTTCCTGCAGCACATTTTCGGCAGCCGACCTTGCTTTGTCATAATCCGCTAATTGCAGGTATACCCTTGCCAGCAGGGCATCGACAGCTATCCGCGAAGGACGTTCGTATATCTCACCATATAGTGGCAACAACTTCCCTGCTTCCGCAAGGTCATCCAGGATCAGAGCATAGGTCGCTTTGAGATCAGCACGGGGTACCGTGACGGTGATGTCAGTCTCCTGCCGCAACGGAAGACCCAACTGCGTCGACGCATGTTCCGGATCATACACATTGCAGAACAGCTGAGCCAGCTGATAATAGGTGAATGCCCGAAAGAACAGTGCACTCCCCCGGGCATTGTTCCATGCCTCCTGCTGGTCTTTCGCCGGATCGATTGTCTCCAACCCGTCCAACACCTGATTGCAGTACATAATCTTCCTGTAACCCTGGTTCCAGTCCGAAGACTGATCGCCCTCGAAAAGATCATCTTTCCGCCACAGGTAAGCATTCCGCTGATGGTAAGGTTTGAAGTTGGCCAGCTTCGCCTCGTCAACCTGTATCTCATCGCCCGCCAGTACGCCCAATATATGGGATGAATTGGTATTCATGACCTTATAGGCATTATCCATCAGCGCCTGGTAATCTTCGATACGATAGGGTATCACATCATTGCTCGTACCTTTGACCTCCAAAAAGCTCTTTCCACAAGCTGAAAGCAGCAGGCATAGCGTAAAAATCAATATTCTTTCCATGGTTGTTCTATTAAAATTCAGCAGATAAAGAGAAGGACGTTATCTTCGGCCTCGGATAGGAAGCATTGGGGTAGTCGGGGTCGAGGCCCTGGTCGTTCTTTCTCCAGATAATCCCGAGGTTGGTCCATGCTACGCCCAACGTGATCCGACGGGGCAGCCCTTTGTGTCCGTTATTTGTCCAGCTATAACCCACACCAATGTCGCGCCACCGCAGATGATCCCCTTCCTCCCACAGCACTTCCGACCCACTGTATATACTCGTGATCGCCGTAGTCTCCGGCGTAGAGGTCTCCACCTTAGGCAATACATCGGTGTGAAGCTCATCACCCGGCGCGGCCCACCGTTTGTAATAATCCCTGTGGTAGTTGCCATTGACCTCTCCCCGCGTGGTCATTGTCGTTCTTTTGAAAAAATAGCCCGATTTCCACGAAAGGTTGACCGTCGCATAAATCGCTTTCCATCGGAAGGTATTGACGATATTTGCCGTCAACAAAGGTATTTTTGTACCAACATTGACCAGATCTTCTATCGCATAGTCCTTATAATAACCGGGGTAGTCGTCGGTAAGTTGCCCATCCTTGTAGATGATAGGCTTGCCCTGATCATTGAGACCATTCCAGGGCATGGCGAAGATCACGTCCAGCGACTCACCCTTGACCGGGGGAGTCTGGCTGATAAACAAGGAGGTCGTGGTCAGGTCATTGGTCATGTAGTGTGTGACCTTATTGCGCACATACGCCGCCTGCACCCTGCTGTCCCATGAAAATGTGCCAACGATATTCCTGCTATTCACCGTGACATCCCAGCCCTGTGTCTTCATATTCGCATAGTTGATCCTATTGACCACCAAGGGTAGCGCTTCATCGATAATGCCCGTTGTGGGATCCATCAGGTCTACACCGATAAGATCTTTGGCATACTTCCAGTAATATTCCAGCGCCCCGGATACTCTGCCTTTTGCAAGCGTATAATCCACACCCAGGTTGAGCGTATTGACCTGCTCCCATCGCAGGGAAGGATTGCCTACACTACGTATATTCGCATAGCTGTAGTTCGTCAGGTCATCGATACTGTAGCTGATAACCGGATAAGTCGACACAGCCGGGTTGGTATTCCCCGCACTGCCGTACGTCGCCCGCAGCTTCCACCCGTCGAAAGGCGTTCCCACGGCAAAGCGCTCCCTGCCGAGGTGCCAGGCCAGCCCCATGGACCACAGCGGCACACCCTTCTGGTTGGTCTTCACCCCATAGATATTGGAAGCATCCCAGCGTAAGCTTCCCGACCAGATATATTTTTTCCTGAAGCTATAAGACGCATTGGAGTAATAAGACAAAAAACGGCTTGTCGTCGCACTATAACTTCCGCCGGAGGATGGGATCAATAGCGTGCCCGTCGGTCTGGCGGTATAGCGGGTGACATAGTCAAAGTTGGCCCTCCCTGTCAGCAGTTCGGGATCAAAATCGTAGGCTATCGTCAGCGGCGTATTGCGTGTCAACCTGTCGTTCAGCTCGCCCCCCGCCAGTGCGGAAAGGCTATGATCGCTGCCCCATTGCCAGGCCCCCTGCACCTGTGTGCGCACGGTGTGGCTCCGTCGGTCGGCGGTGAAGGCACTACGCATGATAGCCCCATAAGGAACGATCCGTTCGCCATCCGACTGCGTAAGCCTGTTGACCAGATCCCGGACATAGTAGCTATCCTTATCGTATAAGGTCGGGCTTTCCGAATGTCCCGACATGAACTGGTAGAACACTTCCCATTTGACCTTATCGAAAAGGGCATAGCTGGTCGACAATTGCAACCGGATAT
>JBEBVG010000082.1:0-13202 GCA_040392845.1 Sphingobacterium sp.
ACACGATAAACGAGGCTTCTGCCAAAAAGGGAGATGCTTACATCACGTTTAGCCGCTATGACCAGGACGATGTCGATATCATTAAAATAGCACGGAAAAAGAAATGGAAGCTGGGGAAAGATATCGGTTTGCTTTCCTACAATGATACTGCCGTCAAAGAAGTTCTCGAAGATGGCATCACTGTAATCAGTACAGATTTCTACAAAATGGGTCAGGAAGCAGCAAGGGCCATACTGAACCGTACACCGGTTATATTGAGAGATCCCGCAAAAGTAATCATCCGCAATTCGCTATAATTGCTACCTTTGCTTCATGACAATACAGCCCATCCTCGAGAGACTACAGATCGAACAGTTGAACGACATGCAGCAAACGGTAATCCAGTCTTTTCAACGGGAGAAGGATTTTATCCTTTTATCCCCCACCGGTTCCGGAAAGACACTTGCATTCGCGCTGTTGATAGAACAGCTGCTCGATGAACACACTAGTGGAATTCAGGTTCTCATTGTCATACCGACAAGGGAGCTGGCGCTACAGATCGAATCAGTTGTTCGCCAGGTCTCTAAAGGACGTAAGATCGTTTGCTGTTATGGTGGACATGACAGTCGATCGGAAAAGAAATCATTGGCTGGCTCTCCTGATATCCTGATTGGTACACCCGGAAGGATTATCTACCATATCGAAAAAGGACATCTGCAGACCTCTTCTATCCATACCTTAGTATTGGACGAATATGATAAGTGTCTGGAGCTCGGTTTCCAGGAGCAGCTGGAATATATTACCAATGCCATGACGCAGGTTGACCGAAAAATCCTGACCTCCGCCACGAAGCTGGCAGAAATACCATCTTATTTTTCGTTGAAGACACCTATCACGGTTAACTTCCTGGACGACAAGACCGGCCAACCTGACATACAATTTAAAAAAGTCATCTGTCTGGCTCAACATAAGTTAAAAACCTTGTTCAAGCTGGTATGCAGCCTGGAAAGCAAGAAAATATTAATTTTTTGCAACCATAGGGAGGCGGTAGACCATATCAGTGAACTTCTGGATGATCGGAATTTGATACATGATATTTTCCATGGTGGATTGGAACAACGTGACAGGGAGCTATCCTTACTTAAGTTTAGAAACAATAGCAACCGTATACTCATTACGACAGACCTGGCAGCAAGAGGATTGGATATTCCGGAAGTGAATACCATCATCCATTACCAACTGCCTGCGAAAGAGGAATCTTTCGTACATCGCAATGGACGTACAGCCCGGATGAACAAGTCCGGTGAGGTTATTGTATTGCTTAAACCGGATGATAATTTCCCATATTTGCCTGAACATGCTGTAGAAATCGATCTTCAGGAAGAATATGCACTTCCGCCTAATACACCTTTTTCTACACTTTATATCCCTGTAGGTCGAAAAAATAAGGTTAATAAGGTGGATATCGTTGGATATCTATTAAAATCGGGAGAAATAAACAAGGATGATATCGGACTGATCGAAGTAAAAGATAAAGAGACTTATGTTGCTGTACGGCGGGATATCGCTTCTAAAATTATTAAGACCTATAGCAATGGCAAAATAAAAGGTAGCAAAATAAAGTTCTACCGAACTTAATCTATCATATTTAACACCTGAAGCACTTCCGCAGGAACTAAATGCTCTATCTTACCCTTATTGGCCCATATTTCACGTACTATGGTGGAGGATATATGTGCCGTGCCGCTCCTACTTAACAGAAAGAAAGTTTCTATATGGGGAGCTAAAAGCAAATTATTTTGTGCAATAGCATCCTCATATTCCAGGTCCCTGGAATTACGCAATCCTCGTAGAATATAATCGGCTCCTACTTCCTGACAGAAATCCACAGTCAATCCCGTGAAGGTGACTACTTCTACTTTAGGGTTAGTGGCGTAAACTTGCGTAATAGCTTTCAATCGTTGCTCCGATCCCATCAACCCTTTCTTAGTTGTATTAACACCGATTGCAACGATGATCTTATCAAATAGAGCCAATCCCCTATCCACCAAATCCTTATGGGCCAATGTAAATGGATCAAACGACCCCGGAAAAACTGCTGTTTTCATAAGCAATCAATTTTGGTAAAAACTAAAAGATGAATAACCGTACTTTCGAGTTTCTGTAAAAGCCGCATGTGCTATCATCTTCTTTGTAGAAGGATGCTCCACAACCAACAGCCCTCCTTCCTTTAAGAGTCCCTGATCAAATATAAATTGAGGAATCTGCGGAAGTTTTGCCATATCATAAGGCGGATCCGCAAAAATGAAATCATATGTCTTCTTACACGACCCTATGTAGGTAAATATATCGGACTTCCTTACCTGGATGTTTTCTATCGTATGCTGCTGACAAGTATCTTTAATATACAGCAGACATTTCATATGGATATCAATCGCATCGACTGTCCGCACACCTCGGGAGATGAGTTCAAAAGATATATTCCCTGTACCACAACAAAGGTCAAGACATTCCAGCTCTTCCCAATCCAATTGATGCTGTAATATATTAAATAAGGCTTCCTTTGCCAGATCTGTCGTCGGGCGTACAGGCAATTTGTTTGGCGGATTTAACCGTAGACCGCCCAGTTTTCCTCCTATGATACGCATAATACCGAATCTACCAATACATTTAAGACAGCTGTCTGTGTGTCCACTTCAGCGGAAGAAGATAACCATGTGTTCTTTGTTTTAATCATTTCGAGGTTATCCGTATAGCCTGCTAAACATGCTGCCCAATCCGATTGAAGGCTCGCTCCACTCAATATGATCTTTGCAATATGCTTATCGATGCCGAAATTTTTAAAGACTTGTAAAACAAAGTAGCTTAGATCTTCTACAGCAGTTACATCGAAGCTGTTATAAAACCTGAATTTGCCATCGGCAAATACAACTAAGTCGGCCCGGTTATCGTAAATATGAACACCTAAAACCTCACCTTGTAGCGGAACCTGTAGCAACACCTGATTTAACACAACTTCAAATACAGGAACAAATTTCGCTTCTTCAAAAATATTCCTCCACCTGTTGGTTTGCAAGACATCGAATGTGTACAGCGCTGTGATTCCCAGATTCGCCACAGGTCTATCGTAAATATATTCAGGTTTTACATCGTCAAAAAATGGACTAAATGCCGCGACACCTTCCTGTGCGAAAACTTCGGAAGGAACCCATATCAAATGCTGATGAGGAAGCGTGATATATACCGTCTGAAAAGGCAAACTTAATAGCTTCATAGCTTCCTGCGACGGATGAGCAGGGTCGTAAGACATATAAACCAATATCTGATCGTGTTCATCTACGATGGCCAGCCGGTCCACATTGTGATCGGTACTTACATATAATGTATAACTGGACACATATTGGATACGAAACTCTTCGGAAGTATAGTTCATCTATATTTTAATTAAGCGGGCTCTTCTGTTAACAAAATTAGCTTTTACAATTGAATTGACAAACCTTTTCAATAACTTTACATGTGTCTATACAAAGTCTGTTATTATCCAATTTCCCCTGGCAAGCAACTGCGCAGCAACAAGAGGCTATAGATTTGATGGCTGACTTTCTACATGTCTTTCATCCGCAATCATGCTTCATTTTAAAAGGGTATGCGGGAACAGGAAAGACAACACTAATAAGCACTTTGGTCAAAACGTTGCCGAGGCTCAACAAACATACCGTCTTACTTGCTCCCACAGGTAGGGCTGCCAAGGTGATGGGAAACTATTCGGGCAGAAAAGCACTTACTATCCATAAAAAGATTTATCGAAAGAAAAATGCAATCAGCTTGCAGATGGATTTTACATTAGCTGATAATCTACATGAAAATACTTTATTTATTATAGATGAGGCCTCTATGATATCGGATGAAGGAGTTAATTTATTTTCAAACGGTCTGCTGCAGGATTTAATAAGTTATGTCCAATCGGGTGAAAATTGCGTACTCATGTTTGTAGGTGACACTGCTCAGCTTCCCCCGGTAGGTTTGGCAAATAGTCCGGCATTAGACACGGATATATTACATCACGAATTTGGGTTATCTACTTATACTTATGAACTGACAGAGGTAGTCCGGCAGGCAAAGTCTTCAGGAATACTATTCAATGCTACAAAAATCCGGAACGAGATACGTTTGGATGCTGAAGAAATAGCCTATCGCTATCCAAAATTTATAACGAATGGATTCAAAGACATTTATAGCATGTCTGGAGAACGATTACTAGAGGGACTACACTATGCTTATGACAAATATGGTATAGAGAATTGTATTGTCATCTGTCGTTCAAATAAATCAGCGAATCTCTACAATAGACATATTCGCAACCAGATTCTTTTTCGCGAAGAAGAGATCACGGGGGGCGACATTCTGATGGTAGTACGCAACAACTACTACTGGCTTCAACAGCATGACGAAAAACAGGTAGGCTTTATCGCCAATGGTGATATGGCAAGAGTGAGAAAAGTAAGTAATATCCATGAAATGCATGGCTTTCGGTTTGGCGATATTGATCTCGAATTCCTGGATAATAACGAAGAAGATACCATTACATGCAGGGTTTTATTGGATAGCCTTTATGTGGATGCACCACAGCTACCCTACGAACGACAAACTGAACTTTATGAAAGTATAGCTTTGGACTATGATGATATACCTTTGAAGAAAGACAGATTAGAGGCCATAAAGAAAGATCCTTATTATAATGCATTACAAATAAAGTTTGCCTATGCAATTACCTGTCACAAGGCACAGGGGGGCCAGTGGCCGCTGGTTTTTGTCGATCAAGGCTACATGACCGATGAAATGCTGGATACAGAGTTTTTGCGGTGGCTATACACAGCCCTCACACGAGCCACAAAGGAACTGTTTCTCGTTAATTTCAATAGCAAATTCTATGAATAAAAAGGCAGATTACAAAAATCACAATGCCCTGGCTCAATTACTATTGGAGAACAGTGCATTAGATCTTTATAAACATATCTTGCAGGATCACGCTATGAAGGATATTCTGGCGTTATGCCGCCAAAGTGAGGATCACCGGTTAGCATTCCGCGCTGCATGGACGTTGGAGCACATTATGTTACACGATTTGTCATTATTTAACCGATATTATAAAGAAATAATCGATCTCTATTGTTCGACGGACAACGAAAGCAGTCTGCGGAGCATAAGCAAGTTGGTGATGCAGCTACTAAAAATGTCATCCATCCCACTTACAGAAGACAGCTATGAAAATCTCATCAATGCGACTTACCCGTGGGTAGAAAAGGAAAACTGTCCAGTGGCCTTACTCGTTAATTGTTGGGATATTTTATATCTCCTATCCGGAAGATATGACGGATTAGGCCTCGAATTACAAACTCTTATCCTTTTCCATTTGGAAAAAAATCCTACCCCGGCGAGCAAAAGCCGGGGCAATAAGATACTGAAACTATTAAAACGGAATGGAATAGCGTAAACCTAATGAATAGAAGGTATAATAATCACTCGCTTTGCCCAAACTTGTACCATCAGGCCGCAGTGGAACATAACCATCCATATCATCATTATTTGAAAAATTGAATTGCGCATTTATGACAGCACTCCAATAACCACCTTTTTTGAACAAATTATTCCGAAAGGGAATGGCGAGACCTGCATTCACTATAGGCAAAAGAAGCGAGCTTGTCCGCTCTTTAAATCTTCTATCGGCCATGACATTATTTGTAGCCGGTGGTCCAAATGTGCCCGGATTGTTTAAATCCCGATAATTCCTTGCCCGATGATAATTGCGCATATAACCAACACTCACCCCAGCGTAAAAACCGCGAGCTACCTTTTGGGCAAAGGTAAGCTTATGCAATCTTCGTTGGTCTGCCATTTCGAAGGGATATAGCGTAATCCCGGTACTTATATTGAAATAATTCGTATACAATTCTCTAGGATCCCGGATACTTGCTACAGCTTCCAGAGAACCGATCTGTCCCTCTCCACCAAAAGTCAATCCTTTGATAATTGTCATATCAGCTCTACCGTATACACCGAAGCCTACCGTGCCCGGTTTATCAATATCTCCATATAAATGTGTAAAACCTCCTCCACCCGTAAGGTGAAATTCTCTAGCCGTATTATTTCCAAAAATAGGCGGACATCTGAGTTGTCCATACGACACAGCGTTGACCAAAAATAAAAACAACAGTGAAAAATAGAGCTTTATCATTTTATCGAGCTAAAAAAGTGTGTTTCCCTTATTATAATTAATTCTGCCTAAATGTTTAAATGCATTTTCTGTACATTCACGTCCTCTGGACGTACGCATAATATACCCTTCTTGTATCAGAAAGGGCTCATAAACCTCTTCGATAGTTCCCTCATCTTCTCCAACAGCTGTAGCGATGGTCTTTAAACCAACAGGCCCCCCTTTAAATTTATCAATGATCGTACTCAATATCTTATTGTCCATTTCATCGAGACCGTGCTCATCCACATTCAAGGCATGAAGTGCATATTGTGCAATGGCTTTGTCTATCTGTCCATTTCCTTTGATCTGGGCAAAATCACGCGTTCTCCGCAACAACGCATTCGCTATCCGGGGTGTCCCTCTACTACGACGTGCGATCTCAAAAGCACCCTCCTCTGTAATTGTTGTGTGAAGTATTTCTGCCGAACGTAGCACAATGGTTGTCAACAACTTGGAGTCGTAGTATTGAAGCCGCGCATTAATACCAAACCGTGCTCTCAACGGGGCTGTCAGCAATCCCGAACGTGTTGTAGCACCTACCAGGGTAAAAGGATTTAAGGATATCTGTACAGATCTTGCATTCGGACCCGTCTCCAACATAATGTCTATCTTGAAGTCTTCCATTGCAGAATACAGGTACTCTTCCACAACGGGTGAAAGACGATGTATTTCATCGATAAATAAAATATCACCTTCCTCCAGGTTTGTCAACAATCCCGCCAGATCACCAGGTTTGTCCAACACAGGACCTGAAGTGATCTTGATGCCTACGCCCATTTCATTTGCAATAATATGGGATAAAGTCGTCTTTCCAAGACCAGGAGGACCGTGCAACAAGACATGATCTAAGGCCTCCCTCCGTAATTTCGCAGCTTTCACAAATATGGATAAGTTCTCCAATATCTTTTGTTGTCCTGTAAAATCTTCGAAATTCTGAGGTCGCAACACGCGCTCCAATTCCTTGTCGGTTGGATTCAAACGGTCTGGATTCGGATCTAGGTTTTCGTTCATGTTATCGACGTTTCTTAAATAAGCTTTCCAATTTTAACTGTATCACGCCCCAAAAAGCTTCTTTAAATATCTTTGGGCTCATCTTAGATTCACCCAAGGTTCTGTCCGTAAATATAATAGGAATTTCCATAACATGAAAGCCATATTGTATAGCTTTAAACTTCATTTCAATCTGGAAGGCATATCCGACAAATCTTACTTTTTCCAATGCAATCGCCTCAAGGACATGTCGACGAAAACAAACAAAGCCAGCTGTAGCATCTTGTATATTTATCCGCATGATCAAACGTACATATACAGAAGCAAAGTACGACATCAATACTCTGCTCATAGGCCAATTGACCACATTGACTCCTTGAATATACCTTGAGCCAATGACCATATCTCCACCAGCTATAGCAGCCTCGCGAAGCCTCACCAAATCATCGGGATTATGGCTGAAATCAGCATCCATCTCGAAGATAAAATCATAATGCCTGGCTAATGCCCACTTAAAACCGTGTATATAAGCCGTTCCTAATCCTAACTTTCCTTGCCGCTCCTCCAGATATAGTCTATCTGCATATTGGCTTGCCATGAGCTGTTTTACCGTAGTGGCAGTACCATCTGGAGAACCATCATCGACAATAAGAACATGGAAATCTTCAGACAATGAAAACACCTTATGCAAAATACGTTCAATATTTTCTATCTCATTGTATGTTGGAATAATTACGATACTATCTGACACCTTCTTTTTGTTTAAATCTCAAAGTTAATACATTATTATCGCACGCCGTGCATAAGTTTTTTCAACACTGGATGTAAAGCGATAACGATTAAGCCTGCGGCAATAGGTACCACTGTGAAAATCAAAAAGAAAGTACTTAACGAATAAGCATTCGTAATATTATCAATCTGCCCTCCCAATAATGCAGCCAGCTTATTCCCTATCGCAATCGCCAGATACCACATCCCAAACATGAAAGCAATCATCCGTGCCGGAACCAGTTTAGAAACATAAGAAAGCCCTACTGGTGACAAACAAAGCTCACCAAGCGTATGGAAAAGATAGGCTAGTATCAACCATATCATGGATACTTTGACACCTTCTGCTATACCGTAAGAACCGTATGCCAGTAAACCAAAACCAATCGCCATAATGATAAGTCCAAAGCCGTATTTGAAAGCTGCAGGTGGATTATATTTTGAATCCCATATTTTTGAAACAGTAGATGCACAAGCAATAATAAAAAAGGAGTTCAGAATAGAGAACCAGGAAGGGTCAATTTCCGACGCGTCTTTTGAAAATTCATTTTTCAACATCCAGCCAGCAATACCCCAAACCACAAGAAAGGTCAACGCTAACACGATATTCGTTGCCTTAGCATGTGCCCAGGTCTTCCTGGCTAATAAAAAGAGCACCCAGGAGATAAGGATCAGAGGCACCACAGTAAGTAACGTATTTAGAATATTAAAAGTCATTAACGAAGACCCTGCCAACGAACGGTCGACACTGTCCCGGGCAAAAAGAACCAAAGACGATGCTCCCTGCTCAAAACTCATCCAGAAGAATATGGTAAAGAAAGCAAAAATAATAACCGCAATCATTCGGTCTCTCACAATCTTATCGTATCGGATTAATCGGGAAATAACTAATCCTAAGAAAAGTAAAAGCCCTACGAAAATCAAAATATACATTCCGCGAATGACGTCCAAACCGATAAACGACAGATCAATAACTGGTAATAAATCAATATTCCCGATAATGTACAGCGGAGCATCAAAAGCAAAAAATAAACCGGCGACAGTAGTTATACTTATCAAGATATAATCCACTGTTGTAAATGGATTACCCTTATCCGTCTTTTCTTCCACTGTATTATCGGGCACTTGTAGGGATTTATCTGCCCTTTTACCGGGTATCTCGCCGATAGATCCGAAAAGAGGTTTAGCTAACCAAAATTGAACGGTTCCGAGAAACATAAATACAGCAGCTAAACCAAAGCCATAATGCCAGCCGAGATTACTTGCCAGATAACCACATAGCATCATGCCGAAGAAGGCTCCCGCATTTACACCCATATAGAAGATGGTATAAGCACCATCTTTCTTCTGTGGAAATTTCTTATACATCTCTGACAGAATTGAGGTCATGTTAGGCTTGAAGAAACCCGTACCGATGATTAAAAAGGTAAGGCCCATATACAGCATCAGCTCACTGTCAAAGAACATCGTAATATGTCCCATAGTCATGATAATCGATCCTATTACTACGGCCCACCGATATCCTATATACCTGTCAGCAATAATTCCTCCGAAAATAGGTGTGATATACAGCAGCATCGCATACGTAGAATACAAAGCTCCTGCATTTTCAGCCGACCATCCCATACCAGGGTTTCCTCCGGTTATAGCGGCGGTCAGGAACAAAACGAGCAATACACGCATTCCATAAAACGAAAAGCGCTCCCACATCTCGGTAAAGAACAATACAAATAAGCCCGACGGATGTCCCAAGACCATATTGCCGTCTATCCCCTGCTTCTCGAGCTCTTCGGAAAATGAGTTTTCTATAGATTGGTTCATAGAATAATTAATTGATACCGTGCATCATTTTCTTCAATAGTGGATTGAACAGGACTAATAGCAAAGCCGCTGCAATAGGAATAGCTGCAATAATATAAAAGAAAACAGACATGGAGTACGTTTCGGATATCTTGTCGATATATGAGCCTGTAATACCGGCAATGAAATTGGCGATAGCTGACGCTGTAAACCAAAAGCCAAACAAAAGTCCGGCTAATTTTTTTGGCGAGAGCTTACTCACATAGGACAATCCAACAGGCGACAAGCATAACTCGCCGGTAGTATGGAAAAAATAAGCCAGGATAAGCCATATCATGCTGACGGAAGCAGTAGCAGCTCCCTGAGGAATTTCGTTCGCACCATAAGCCAGGGCAACAAACCCCACACCTACTAACAACAATCCCATAGCAAATTTTACCGGCCCTGAAGGATTCCATACTTTTTCCCAAATTTTGGAAAAAGAAGAAGCGAGCGTAATGATAAAGAAAGAGTTTAATATTTGAAACCAGGAAACCGTTACTTCGGTTTGTTCCAGACTAAACTCCCTGTATACCTTCCAAATCCCTAATGCCCATATAATGGCAAAAGAAATTGCAGTAAATAATATAGTCCGCGGATAGCGGGCTACAATCTGTTTCGATAACCTATATAATACCCAAGTGACGATGGCTATCGGAAATATCGTCAACGCTGCATCTACCCACTTGAAGATGTCTCCGGCATTACCCCCCAACACCCGTTGGGTATAATTCTTGGCAAATATCGTCATCGATCCTCCCGCTTGTTCGAAAGCAAAGAAGAAAAATATACTTGCTATCATCAACACGGCGACTACAATCAAGCGATCCCGGACGATATTTGCAGGTGTATCTTCATCACTTACTTTCTCAATATGCTCTTCAGTCGTATGCCTGATACCTGGTTTTTCACCAATAACACCGAAAATACGTTGTCCAAAATAAAATTGCATCATCCCGAAAAACATAAATACGCCCGCCAGGCCAAAACCGTAATGCCATCCGATTTTCTCACCGATATAACCACAAAGTAACATACCTAAAAAAGCACCAGCATTGATGCCCATATAAAAAATAGTATACCCTGCATCTTTCTTTGAACTGCTGTCCGGATATAGCTGACCGACCATAGATGATATGTTTGGTTTAAATAAACCGTTTCCCGCCATCATTAATACTAATCCGACGTAAAAAAAATTATCATGGAATGTCTCGAATGCCATCGATAAATGGCCTAATGTCATCACCAGTGCGCCCAGGATAATTGCTTGTCGGTATCCGGTAAGTTTGTCTGCAATAATGCCTCCTAAGAGGGGCGTGAGATAAACCAAACCTGTATACCAGGCGTACAGCTGCATCGCATCACCATTCGACCATCCCCAACCTCCTTTGGCGATCTCTGATATTAAAAACACCGTTAAAAGAGCACGCATGCCGTAGTAACTGAAACGTTCCCACATTTCCGTAAAGAACAGAACAAAAAGGCTGGCGGGATGGCCCATTACCATCTTATCATCCACGCCTTGTTTAGCTAAATGCTGGACTAATACAATGTCCTTTTCTTCTACCATAACTTAAATTTTAATATTTAATGACCACTTACCGTATCCCACTCTTTTGTCTATTCCCAGGCTTCAGAGGATCTATATAACGGCTTTCATCTTCCTGTTTAAGTCCCTGCAGTTCTATATTCTCCTTAAAGACTAATTTCCCGGCTCTTACTTCATATGCATCATGGGTAAGATCAGGACCGTAATAGCTAAAATTCCCTTCATACTCGGGAGCAGCCGCGACAATATGATCAAACTCAATACGTTCTAAATTTGGATTATAATGCAGATACATCGTCGCCGCTTTGGCATAAGAAAACACCCTTCTTGTCCTATTAGGATCATCACTAAAAACAGGTGCTCCCAATGTTATTTCGCCTGAGGGTGTGATACGAAGGATGTCTATAACTTTTTTTGAATATTCAGCCTGATGTCCTTTCCACCCAAGTAATGCATATTGTTGCTTTGAAAGAGGTACAATAGCATAATACTGTGCCCCATACCATTGCTCCGGAGTTACAATCTCTTCTGCAGGCTTTTGAAATGCAAACGTTCGGTCCAAAAGAGGGGTAAGCTTCAGCTTACCGCCTGCTATTTTATGCTGAATGGTGCCATAGTACAAATAGGAACCATCCTGCAATGGTATATTCCAGGAAAATATACGAAAATCATTATCTGGCGATGAAAGAACCGAGATCATATCTAACTTACTAAAGTTAAAAAAATAGGAATTCGGTTCTTTCAGTGCCGATACCAATGTCTTGATGAAAGTAAAATTGCGTTCTAACCGTTCTGCTTCAGCGGTACGTTGAAACATCTGCTGCCCAACCTGTAAGAGACTATCCTGCCACATATTCATCTTTTGAATACTTTGAGCTTTTACTACATAGCTACCTACGGCAAATAACAGCAACGATAGAAAGCAACGATTCATCGCTTAAACTATCTATATTTTTCCAATAGAGCTTTGGTCGCTTTTATTCCTTCGACCTCACTCAGATTCTTTCCTTCGTACTCTATCCCGATATAACCTTTATATCCGGCAGATTTCACAATGTCAAGCATCTTTGCATAGTCGATATTTTTCTCCAAACCATTTGCTTCAAAATCATGAGACTTCGCGCTGACACCTTTTGCAAAAGGCATTAAATCTGTCACGCCCTGATATCTGTCATACTCGTAAAAATTACCAAAATCAGGTAAACTTCCTGCATTTTTGCGACCAACTTGTTTCAAGATATCCGCCAGCCAATCACCATGAGAAGACATACCGCCATGATTCTCGATGATAACATTAATTTTAGCTTTCTTCGCGTAATCCGCTAAGGTAACCATACTGTCCACTACACGTTTTTTCACTTCTTCGGCTTCACCTTGTCCTGCCGCATTAACCCGGATAGCATGACATCCTAAATATTTTGCCGCATCAACCCATTTGTAGTGATTTTCCACAGCTTTTGTTCTATTGGCGGTGTTTTCATCCCCCAATTGTCCTTCTCCATCTATCATAATCAACACATTTTTTACACCCGCATCCTTTGCTCTCTTTTTAAGCTCTTTCAAATACGTGAAATCCTGAGCTTTATCTTTAAAAAACTGATTAACATATTCCACTGCATGGATATCGAATTGCTTCTTTGTAAAAGCAGGAAAGTCTAAATTATCCAACTCTCCTTTTCGTAATGTCCTGTGCAATGACCATTGTGCCAGGGATATGTCAAACCACGATTTCTTGGCAGCAAAAGCTTCCAAACCTGGTGCCAAAACAACTCCTCCGGTAACTAGACCCAATGTTTTGATAAATTCTCTTCTTGTGTTCAT
>JBEBVG010000083.1:0-13059 GCA_040392845.1 Sphingobacterium sp.
CGTTCATTGTCTTTCCAATCCCTGACCATCAACTTAAATTTGTGGGATCCTTTAGACAGGTCTTTATCAAATCTATGCCATAGGTGACGGTTTTTTGAGTCATATTCCATCAGTACCCATTTGTCATCTATATAGCCGTTGAAAGACTGGATACCGGAAAAATTATCCGAAATAGTGAAATCTATTCTAGACTGCGCAGCGATATTCTTGCCGTTGGTCAGGTTACGGGCTGTGATCGTTGGAGCTATTGTATCTACGGCGACATAGAATGAACCTAAATTTCTGGTATTGACTGTCACCCAGCCGTTTTCAAATCTTCCACCTTCCGCCCCCGACTGAACCGATGCAATCAAGGCTTTACCTTCCAAATGTGGAGAAAGGTGTGTCGGTTTGATCTGGAGTTTATATGTTGTGAAGAGAGGAGTAAGATTGTTGCCAATATGATGTACATGTGAATACGCATTGTCTATAGGTGCACTTTCCTCGTAGATGAAATCCAGATCGTTATAGAGCACACCGACTGGCATATCGAGTTTTACAGAAGGAGTTGCAAAAGCATTCGCTTTATTATAAGCGAAAAGTTCACCTCGAATAGGATTGGTTATAGGTTGGTAACTGCTGTTGTTCTGTATTTTAAAATTGAGTTCGCTACAGTTGCCTTTCACATCTTTAACCACATATTTAACATGATGTATTGCATTATCTTTTAATTCAATAATACCTCTGTTAGGTAGATGTTTGAATATAGCTATTGGGTTGCCGGGATCTTTAAAGCTTTTCTGGACTTTATTTTTAGATAATTTCCAGTAGGGGTAATCAATGTAAGCATGTATTGCCCGGCCGGTATTGAAATCCAGTTCTTCGAACACAACGCTGGATAACAATTCGCTATCGAGGAATAGCTCAATGGAGTATACTCCATTTTGAAATCCGCCTGCACGGTGTCTATCGATGGTGTTTATCCCCAACCCAAATTTGCCATTAACAGATATTGGAATATCATTGGCGAGTGTATAGCGGCCCGAGCCGATAGCTTTTATCCGTTGATGCCGCCGGGGCGTATGTTCATTGAAAATCTTATCGTTAAGATCGTAGACAGTTACGCCGTTGATCGTAGGCATAAAATTATCTGTAAACCGTAAGCCGAAAAGCTGTGGATTAAGTGGGTGCTGTGTTTGGGTATCTCGTATTTCAAAATGCAGATGGGGACCTGCTGAGCCACCGGTATTTCCCGCATTACCGATATACTGTCCTTTGGTGAGCTTGACCTGACCTGCCAGAAGAGTGACATCCACGTCAAAACGTTGTTGCTTGTACTGCTCAGCACGGACAATATTCGTCAGGGCCTCGTTGAACCGATCCATATGAAGATATACCGTGGTATAACCATTCGGATGATCGATATATACTGAATTGCCTCCACCGCCGATCTGTACACGTACGCGGGAGACAAAACCTTCGGCGGCAGCATGTAGAGGTAAGCCAATCTTTTGCTGGGTACGATAATCATCGCCGGCGTGAAAATGTGTACTTCGCAATTCCCCAAATGTTCCCGACGCATCGGGAGGAATATTCAATGGATTACGAAAATAGCCTTGCGGGTAATCTCGGGAGGTGATAATTCCTTTGTTTTGTGCAGCAGCAAAATGTAAAGTAAGGAATAAGACTACGGTCAGTTTGAAAACGTGCATCTTCATGTTATTTAATACTACAGGTAAACATCGAATTGCCTTGCAAAAAGCCTTCCAACTTATCGCCAATCTGTATAGGCCCTACCCCTTCAGGTGTTCCGGTATAGATGAGGTCGCCTTTGCGTAGCGTAATATACCGGGAGATAAATACAATAAGGTCGTCGAAACTGAAAATCACATCTTTTGTATTGCCTTCCTGGACGAGGATATTATTCTTTTGTAAAGAAAATGATAGATTTTGCACGTCCTCAAATTCCTCTTTAGGAATCAGTGGGCTAATGACAGCGGAATGGTCAAATGCTTTGGCAAGTTCCCAGGGCAAGCCTTTTTCCTTGTGTTGATTTTGGATATCACGTGCAGTAAAGTCCATACCCAGACCGATGGCATCATAATAGCGATGTGCGAATTTTTGAGAGACATGTTTGCCTTCATTACATATGCGAAGTACCACCTCTACTTCGTAGTGGATGTCTTTTGAAAAATCGGGGTAGTAAAAGTCTTTGTTATCCTTGAGTATGGCTGTATCCGGCTTTAAGAAAATGACGGGTGTGTCGGGCACGGGGTTGTGAAGTTCTTTTGCGTGATCTATATAGTTCCTGCCAACAGCTATTACTTTCATGTGTATTACGTTAAGAAGAACAAACTTAGATAAAATGCGTGGCATTCGCCAATAAGAGACGGGTGGTTTGCAAAAGTGGCCTAAGTGATTTTATAAAATCGCCCGTTCGTTTTGTCAAAATTGAGTACTCGTTTTACCCAAATTGAGTACTCAATTTTGACAAAACGAGTACTCAATTTGTAGAAATGGCTTAGGCGATTTTGTAAAGAGACCTAAGTGGTTTTATTACTTTGCCTAAGAAAGATAATTGATGTGTTAGTTGTATTAATAAAAAAGTAATATATTTATAATCTTTTAGATACGTGGTATTATAGAATTCACGTTAATTTTGTGACCAGATTTGCCTAGTTAGTTGAACGATCAGACTTTGGAAAGGTATAGTACATATTCAGATTTAGAGTTGGTAGCGAAACTTCGAAAAGGAGACTCTTCGGCGTATACAGAAATCTACAATAGATTTAAAGTCCCGCTTTATACTTTTTTATGGAATAGGACAAATGATAAGGAACTCGTAAGGGACATTTTGCACGATATTTTTTTGACAATTTGGGAGAAACGAGAACATATCAGCTATGAGACATCATTATCAGGGTACCTTTTCGCTACCGTGAAAAATAGACTTTTAGATATTATTGCCCATGACAAAGTCAAGCAGAAATATATCGATAGCTTTTATGTATTCGTCAATAAGGCTGATGTTTCTACAGATCATTTGGTACGATCAAAGGAACTCTCGGCACGTATTGCAAAGGAAATAGCTGGGCTACCCCCTAAGACTCGTGAAGTATTCGAGCTGAGTCGTGTTGCTCATCTCAATCGTAAAGAGATCGCTGATCAATTAGGTATTTCTGAGCAAACCGTTAAGAGCCATCTGTTTAACGCCTTGAAGACACTCAAGCTTAAACTAGGATCTCTTCTTTTTTTATTTTTTTGTAATTTTTTCTAACCCTTTTGTTATGCCTTCCCGTCTACCTTATACAAATACAAAAGGTATATGGACAAATCTGAGATTGAAGGCTTATTCGAAAAGTACAAAAAGGGAGAATGTAACGAGGATGAAATCCGTTTGTTACAGGAATGGCTGACACATGGACCGTTCGATTCTTTCGAGATTTCTCATGAGGAGGTATTGGAGGACCTCAAACTGGTGGAGGATTCTCTTCCGTTAAGACATTCAAAAGTACCATATGTATTATACCGTCGTATAGCTGGCTATGCGGCATCGATTATCCTTATTTTAGGTATCGCTTACTATTATTACCGCCCCGATGTATCATCTTCCGCGGTATCTTATGAATCTCTGGCGGCACTCGAACCCGGAAGTAATACAGCTGTATTACAATTGGACGACGGATCTTCTATCACGCTCGATACTTTAACCCAAGATAGATTGGTTGAGATTGACGGAGCATTAGTACGATTGAATGCCAGTGGGCAATTGATTTATCTCGCAGGCCAGTCATCGGATAAACCTAAATATAATCAGGTTATTACCCCAAAAGGAGGGCAGTATGAAGTGATTCTTGCTGACGGGACACAGATATGGCTTAATTCTGAATCGCGACTGTCATTTATCAATAATTTTGACGATCGGCCGGAGAGGAGCGTGACATTGGAAGGAGAAGCCTATTTCAAGGTAAGCAAAAATGCGGATCAGCCTTTTGTGGTATCTGTCAATGGTCAACGTGTCAAGGTTCTTGGAACAGAATTTAATGTCAATGCTTATGCTGAAAACGATTATATCAAAACCAGCCTGATCGAAGGATCTGTATTGTTTAATGATGATCGGTTAAAGCCGGGTGAATCTGCTGTCTTTTCAGATGAAAAAGTAGCGATATATCAGGAGAATATGGATGATATCGTAGCCTGGAAAAACGGATATTTTGTATTCTTCGAAGAGAGCCTGGAAGAAGTAATGAAAAAGATAAGCCGTTGGTATGATCTCGAGGTGTCATTTGCCGATGTAGATGCAAAGTCAATTGTCTTTGGAGGAAGTATTTCCAGGTATGAAAATGCATCCAAAGTATTCAGGATGATTGAGAAAGCCGGAGATGTTAAGATAACTGCGCAAGGCCGAAAAATAATAATCAATAAAGTTCAAACCACTAAAAAAATGGAAATATGAAAAAATAGAAAATGAATAAGATAAAAAATTGGGAGTGCTGGAACCACTCCCAATAAAGAAAATCTAATTGAAATCTAAACACTGTTTAACCACTTAAATTTAATCAGACTATCAAATGTATAAAAATTACGCGACAATTTTATGTCGGTGGTATAGGATATTTTATAGGGGTGCTATAAGATATATTAACCGACTTGATACCGATATTCTTAAAAGAAAGCTAATCATGCGAATTAATCTAGTGTCTTTTTTTATCCTGCTGGGTTTCGTACATGTATTCGCTGTAGGACATGCGCAGAAGCTTTCATTCAAAGCTTCTACCTCATCAGCGGAACGTCTTTTCAGTGAGATTCGGAAGCAGACAGGTTATTCTGTTTTATATTCCGGACTTCGGCTTAAAGATGTGCGGTTTTCCAATATCAATTTTCAGGGTACACCCTTAAAAGAAGTTTTGGATCAGCTATCGCAATCTCAGGGATGGGCCTACGAAGTCGAAGATAAGACCATTATTCTTCGTCAGAAAAAAGGCAGTATGGTCGTCCCTCGACCTAGAATGGAAATTCAAGATCCTGTAAGAGGTATTGTCAAAGATACATTGGGCAATACGATTGCGGGCGTGACTATTCGCGTAAAAGGGCAATCGTCTTCTGGCGTGAGTACGGATGGGAACGGTGTTTTTTCGATTGTTGCTGCCGAAGGGGCCATCTTACAAGTAAGTATGATTGGCTATTTGAGTCAGGAAATCACGATTGATGCTACTAAACGTATAGAAGTTATTCTGCAGTCTGATCTTTTAGATGTGGAGGAAATTGTAGTGTTAGGTTTTGGACAAACGCAAAAGAAAATAGCCCAAACCGGATCTACCGCTTCGATCTCAAACAAAGAGCTGATGCAAAGTCCTGTCAGCAATATCACGAATGCTTTGGCGGGGCGGCTACCAGGATTGATTACAATTCAGCGGTCAGGAGAGCCGGGTAGGGATAAATCCGATTTGTATATTCGCGGGGTTGCTACATTAAATAGTGCTGCTCCTTTAGTGACTATCGATGGAGTGCAAAAGGAATATTCTGCAATTACCACTTTAGATCCAAACGAGATTGAGAATATTACTATCTTAAAAGATGCGTCAGCTACTGCCTTGTACGGTGTCAAGGGAGCAAATGGAGTGATTATAGTAACCACTAAAAGGGGGACAGAGGGGAAAGCGAGTATAGCGGCTCGTACACAGACTGCTATCCAGTCCCCCACACGGATTCCCGAATTTTTAGACTCGTATGGGTTTGCAACATTGTATAACGAAGCTTATCTCAACGATAATCCTTCTTCAACAACTTTACCTTACACAGAAGAGGCCCTGGAAGCTTATCGTACCGGCTCGGATCCGCTCAAGTATCCTAATGTAGATTGGGCGGGGGAGCTTCTTACGAACTCATTGTCCTCTCAGACCAACTTTAGTTTGAGCGGAGGAAGTAGTAAAGCAAGATACTTTGTTAATATGGGATATATGTACCAAGATGGTATTTATAAGACCGAACCGAATGATTTATACAATAATAATTTTGAGATGAAGCGTTACAATTTCAGAAGTAACGTTGATATTGATTTTGACGAAGATCTTTCTCTTGCACTTAATCTATATGGAGCGATAGAAGATCGTAACTATCCCAGGGTGTCTGCGGGCGTCATGTTCGGTTCTCTTATATCTCGTATCCCACCCAATGCCTTTCCTATTCGGTATCCGACGGGATTTTGGGGATTACATGCCACAGGTTATTCAAGTCCTCACGCATTAATAAATAGTTCTGGTTTTACACAGGAATTTAATTCGTCCCTGTCCGGAATGGCTAGCTTAACAAGGAAATTGAATTTTATCACTAGCGGATTATCTATAAAGGGTAATTTCTCATTTGATGGCTATTTTAAGAATAATTTTTCGCGGAGTATGAATGTACGTAAGGCAGTGTACCTTGGTAGCGGCGACTATGACGATCCAACGAATTATGCATACAGAGATCAAGATATTCCGCTGAGTGCCCCGACGTCTTCTTATGGTCAAAACAGAGATACATGGCTAGATCTTAGCCTCAATTATGACAGAAGTTTTGGAAAACATAACTTTATCGGATTGTTGTTGGCCAACAGGCAACAAAAGGTTCTGGGAGGACAAATTCCATTCGTTTCCCAGGGTTTGGTAGGACGAATAGCCTACAACTATCAGAATGAACTGTTTGCCGAATTTAATGCAGGTTATAGCGGAACAGATAACTTTGCGAAAGAACATCGATATGGTTTTTTCCCTGCTGTATCTGTAGGATGGGTAGCTATTCAGAACCATCCCGTGGTTAACCTGTTGAAAGTTCGTGCATCACATGGTATCTCTGGAAATGACCAATTGACCGTTACTGATAGGCGATGGTTATTTATTGAAGAATTTATGGCGGGAACAGGTTATAGCTTTGGCGAGACATTGACCAATATACCCGGCGTTGTTGAAGGACCTTTGGCAAATCCTTTAGTATCCTGGGAAACGGCCTATCGTTCGAATGTAGGTTTGGAATTAAATCTGTTTGGTTCGAGACTTTTAAATACTACTATAGATCTGTTTTACGAAAAGAGAAATGACATGTTAGTCTTACCACAAAGTATTCCTTACATGAGTGGTGTTCCATCCGATAACCTCCCTCCGGCGAACTTCGGAAAGACAGAAAACAAAGGGTTTGAGGTGGAAGTCAAACATGCTTACAAGGTTGGAGAAGTCAGTTACTTTATTAATCTAAACACTTCCTTTGCACGTAATAAAATTTTGGAGATGGATGAGGAAACCAGAGCTTTTCCAAATTTGATAAGAACAGGTCAGCGAATTGGTCAGGAATTTGGTCTGAAGGCTATAGGTTTTTTCGAGAGCCAAGAGGATATTATCAATAGCAGAGAACAGACTTTTGGACGAGTAATTCCTGGAGATTTGAAATATTACGATGCGAACGGTGATGGCATTATTGACAATAATGATGTTATGCCTATCGGTAGGAGTACCATTCCCGAAATGATGTACGGTTTTTCCGCTGGAGTAGATTACAAAGGATTTGATGTGAGCTTCTTGCTGCAAGGCGCTTCAGGTTTTACTTATACACGTGAACTGGAAACCGCTTACGAGTTTTATAATGGGGGGAAGGTTATGAAAAGTCATCTCGGACGATGGACACCTGAAACTGCGTCTATGTCGACCTATCCCGTGTTACATTCAGAATTCAACGATAACAATCATCGTAAGTCGTCTTTCTTTGTACGAAAGGGGGACTATTTACGGTTGAAGAATGTAGAAATTGGTTACACCTTTCGCAATATCAATTTGTTTGATAAAAAACAGTTGAATAATATCCGTTTGTATGCGAATGGTATGAATTTGTTTACCTGGGATAAGACGGAGGGTGACTTCGATCCTGAATCTCCGGGAGGCAGGTATTGGACGTATCCCCAGGTGAAGGTGTTTAATTTTGGTCTATCTACAAATTTTTAACCCATGAAGAAATTAATTTTTATACTTAGCATCCTATTTTTGTATAGCTGTGATATCGATAAATATTTGGATAAAGCTGAATCAGGAGGGATGACCTTAGGTGAGGTTTTTGGGGATTATGTGCAAGCAGAACGCTTCTTATCTAATATTTATTCAAAACTTCCGATAGACTATACTAATAAGTATACGAATGCGTCTGACGACTCGGAGAGTCCACATGGTACGGCAGCCGAAAACCAGATCAACAATGGTGTATTCTCGTCTTCCAGTAATCCTTTTAATAATTGGACCGCTACCTATCAGGCGATACGGGCAGCTAACATATTTTTACAAAATGCTGATCGCATTCCAGTATTGGACGCTAATCAAGTTGAAGGTAAGCCTAGAATGATTGGTGAAGCAACGTTTCTAAGGGCGTATTTTTATGCAGAACTATTTAGGAGGTGGGGTGGAATACCTATTTTGCTTGAACCACTGGATATTAATGAGAATATGCAGATACCAAGGAATACGGTTGCAGAGGTTGTGGAGTTTATTGTAGACGAATGTGACAAAGCTGCTAACCTACTGGAATTGGAATATCCTCCTATTCACTTAGGGAGAGCTACCAAAGGTGCCGCTCTGGCATTGAAATCTCGTGTTCTGCTACATTATGCCAGTCAGCTACATAATCCCTCAAAAGATTCACAATTATGGCAGAATGCGGCCGATGCAGCCAAAGATGTGATGGATTTGGATTTTTATCAATTGCATCCTGATTATAAAGGGCTGTTTCATACACGTAATTCGAAAGAGATTATTTTCCAGAATACAGTAAACTATACCGATTTTACGTTGCAGACTTTTGTGCCTTCACACGGAGGGCAGGTTGGTATTACTCCGTTGCAGAATCTGGTTGATATGTATGAGATGACAAATGGAGAGTTGCCTTTTACGGATGAAACTCCCGGCATTTCTCCTACGGTTAATCCCGCATCGGGTTATAATCCTGCTCATCCTTATGAGAACAGGGATCCGAGATTCTATATGTCCATTCTTTACAATGGATCAACCTGGCGCCAACAATCTGTTTTTACATATGTGGGAGCTCCTCTAGATGGTTTAGCAGGTGGTTTTAACAATACGACTACGGGATATTATCTGGCTAAAATGGTCGACCAGAATTCAAGTCGTACGCCGTCTATACAGAACGGAACATATTATTGGATTTATTTTCGATATGCAGAAATCCTGCTGAACTATGCCGAGGCATTGAATGAAGCATTGACTACCCCAAATAGCGAAGTGTATGACGCGGTTAATGCCATCCGGTCGCGGCCAGGTGTAAATATGCCGAATCTTCCATCCGGACTTTCGAAGGAACAGATGCGTAGACGAATCCGGAATGAACGTAGGATTGAGTTGGCTTTCGAAGGGCAACGTTTTTTTGATGTAAAACGTTGGCGAATCGGTGCACAGGTAGTACCCAATGCATATGGAATGCGCATTACAAGGGATCCAGGAGGAGATTATGTTTATACAAGGTTTCTTGTTGAGAACAGAGTGTATCCAAACCATTTTGACCTGTTTCCGATTATGCAAACAGAACGAAATAGAAATACATTATTAGAACAAAACCCAGGTTATATACAATGATGGACAGACGTAAATTTTTACAAGCACTCGGTGCGACGACAATTTTTCTTGCCTGCAACAAAGGAAAAGATCCAGATATCATACCCGATAACGACGAGAAGGTACTTTTTCGCTTTTCCGTTGCATCCGATCTGCATTATGGTGAAGTAAATACGGATTATGTTACACATACAAGAAGTTTTGTTACGGCTTTTAAGGATTTTAATAATAACAGTCCTAGTGATTTCTTAGTGGTAAATGGGGATATTATTCACAATGATCCTTTGTTTTTACCTCAGGCTTATGCTGAGCTGAAAGATGTGCATCCTAAGCTATATGTAACTCAGGGTAATCATGATCGCGTATCGGATGCGGTATGGAAGGATACATGGGGGCAAACTGTAAATTCTGATTTTGCGATTGACGATATGGCTTTTATTTTCGGGACGACTTCGGATAGTTCAGGCGCTTTGAAATGTCCAGATCCTGATTTTCTGGAGACCAGTTTGGAGAAATATAAAAATAAAAGACATGTATTTATTTTTTGGCATATACACCCCCATTATACAGATATGGCTTGCGGAGGAGATATAAAAACAATACTCAGTCGTTATTCTAACATTCGTGGCGTATTCAATGGACACGACCACAATGACGAGAGCATCAAGACTATAGACGGCGTACCGTATATGTTTGATGGTCGCCTTGGAGGAAGCTGGGGATCATTTGACCGTAACTTTCGGGTAGTAGAGGTGACTGAAAATGAGATAGTGACTTATCTTATGACACCAACAACAAGAAAAAAGCTTAATAGATTTAAAATGTAAAAGAGATGAAAAGATTATATATTTCTATATTCCTTGTTTTAGGGCTATTCTTTTCGGCCTGTAAACAGGAAGGTTTTCAAAAAGAAGACCAAAACCCGTCGGACTACAGTAAGTTGGCCCGTATTGCAGATTTGGTTTATTTGTATGAGCTAGACGGTGATAAACCATTTACAAAACCACTGTATATTGAGGCTACGGTTAACGGAGTGGATAATAATTCCGTCCATATTCAGGACAATTCTGGTTTTGCTTTACGGGTTTTTGTAAGTAATACAGAAGATTACAACGTGGGAGAGCTAGTGCAAGTAACGGTCGGTGGAGAAAAATTGGAGATAGAGGACGCTCATTTTATTATGAGAGACCCTGATCAAATTACGGTTGTCGGCAATGGATTTAGCACAGTTTTGCCAGCGACACTAGCGGAGCTATCTGTTGATATTAGTAAATTCACGTCGAAAGTGATAAGTGTTAGCGATCTTGTCTTTGAGGAAAAGCAGCAGAAGGAAGGGGTGACGGCGTATTTGGTGGAACAAGAAGAAGTGTCTGGATTGAATTTCTGGGTTAATATTCCGAATGACTTAGCATATGACATGCCTATGGCTATCAGTTCAGCAAAGGGGTATGTGTCATATGAAGCTGGAAATGTCTACATTAATGTACGTTTCGAAGATGATATTCAGGAAATTTATGTTGAACCTACGATGATGGAAAAAGTACTAAACAATAGTACATTGGTGAAGAGTGTTGTACAGAAGGCTGAAAGAGAACTTGCCCCAGGGGTTAAAATGAGTGAGATGGCGTATATCAACAGTGCAGATCTATTAGTGTCATGTACGGTTTTTGAGGTGGATTTAAATAATCCAAAAGTAAAACTAGAATCCGGAAACCCTAATAATGCGGCACCTCCGTATAATACGATACAAACACTCGCGACTATGGCATCACATAAAAATAACAGCTATATCGGTACCGATTGGCGTGTCTTGGCAGCTATCACTGGAGACTTTTATGTTACGGCATCTAGCCCGACAACCTATATCTTAAATGGACCATTGATTAAGAATGGCCAAATACTGAAATCCGATTTCTATAATACAACGGATCAATTTTTCGGAATAAAGAAAGATAATAAAGGCTTTGTGGTGGGAGGACGAACAGAATTTGAGAATGTTAAAAATGATTTAGCTCAGGCGGTAGGTGGACGAATTATTCTGCGTGATGGTGCCCTTGTTGGTGTACCAGCAATAAGAGAGCCCCGACCTTCTATCGGCTATAAAACTAATAATAAGGTATATTTATTTGTGGGTAACGGAAGGTATACGACAATTTCAAATGGTTTTTCTCCTGATGAGATGGCTGAGTTTTTGAAAGCTTTAGGTTGTGAAGGAGCAGTGTATATGAACGGAGGTGGGGCTACAATAGGTGTCTTAGAGGATCCAAACAATGGTGCCTATAATGTGTTCTCTGTTTCTCATGCTAGTAATCTCAATCATAATCCAAGTATAGCTTCATCGTGGATGATTCTGACAGAGAGAGATTAATCATAATAAAAAAGGAGGTTTTTAAGCCTCCTTTTTTATTATGATTAAATTTCTACCGTTGCATCCATCTCAAAGTCCTCATGCATTAAATGCACAATTTCAGTGGCCTTTTCATAGTTGGTTGATTTTTTAGAGAAAAAGTCGTGTTGCGTAGTTTCTGTATTCAGACCATTCAATACAATAGGGTTAACCTGCTTCACTTCGAAGATAGGTTCAAAGCCCAGGTTCATTAAGGCTTTGTTACCATTGTAGCGCACATACTCTTTTACTTCGGCAGTCAGACCAACTACGGTATAAAGCTCTTCCGTATATTTGATTTCGTTCTCGTACAGCTCGTTCAGCAATGACAGGAAACGTTGTTTTACTTCTTCTTTATTAGGAAGTTTAGCGAATACTTCCTGCGCAATCAGTCCAACGAACACTCCGTGTATGGATTCATCGGCAACAATTTTTTTGATAATATCCGCGGAGGCTACCATCTGCCCCTGACCACATAACCATAATGGTAGAAAAAATCCGGAATAGAACAGGAAAGACTCTAATAGTACCGATGAAGCCAATGCCATAAATAGTTCCTCTTTTGTCGGACTTTCTTTATCAACCCCCCGGTAATGTTTGTCTATAGTAGCAGCTTTGAATTGCAGAAATTTGTTTTGTGCCACCCAACCAAAAACGTCATTGATTTCATTGGTTGTGGATACTGTTGTAAAAATCGTCGAATAAGATTTGGCATGGATGGCTTCCATCATACACATATAGGACAGTACCGCCTTGTTTTGCAAGGAATCAATGTGATCAATGATCTTTGGCATCCCGGTGTGACTTTGTAAGGTGTCCAATAGTGTCAGACCACCCAATGCTTTTTTGTAGCATTCTTTCATATCCCAGCTTAAGCCCTTCCAGCTGTCAATATCTTTTGAGGGGATATATTCTGTGTCGATCCAGAATTGTTTAATATTTTGTTCCCAGAACATTAACGCATAGTCATTGTCCGGTGTATTCCAATTTACTGCAGTGAATTGTTTCATTTTAAATTAGTCGTCAGTGTTTCAGTCGTCAGTGATCAGTAAATCCTTATTCTTTGATCTTTTTTCCTCGTTCTCCAATCTCAGTACTCATATCTCA
>JBEBVG010000084.1:0-12996 GCA_040392845.1 Sphingobacterium sp.
ACAATCCACGACAAGATGTCTTTTATCCCAGGCTATCAGACGGCTCTCCAAATGGCAATTTTTCGAACAGTACCTGGTGGCTCAAGAATGGTAAATACCTACGCTTGAAAGATTTGCAAGTAGCCTATCAGTTACCAAAAAGTTTTGTCAATAGCGTCAACATCTCAAATGCCAATATCTTTTTTGCCGGATATAACCTATTGACGTGGAGCCCATTCAAATTTTGGGATGTCGAGCTAGGCGACGGACGCGGCACACGTTATCCGAATGTTAAGACATATTCTGTAGGCCTAAATGTTAACTTCTAAAAAGGATTCAATATGAAAATCAACTATAAATATAAAATAAAAGCTCTTGCCCTCGCTATAGTTATAACGTTCAGCACATCCTGCCAAAAAGAATTTTTTGACCAGGTGCCGGACGACCGGCTTACTCTGGAAGAAGTCTTCAATCGTCGGGACTTATCTGAGGCATGGCTAGCGAATGCTTACAATTATATTCGTGATGAAGCTCATCGTACAAATAGCACTCCTTGGGATGTTCTTTCTGATGACAATGATGTGTCACAACGAAATAATCCTTTTCGTGTAAATTTGGGAAATTGGAGTGCTTCAAGCGAAGCCACTACTTACTGGGACTTTTGGACACATTACTATAAAGGTATCCGTACGGCAACGACGTACATTAACCTCATCGACGGTAATGAAGAAATTATGAAAGAACGAGAGGGCGCTGCTCTTATCAAAAAAAGAAAAGCGGAAGCTAGATTTCTACGCGCATTCTTCTATGCCGAAATTTTAAAACAATATGGTCCGTTTGTTCTCTTACGCGACGAAGAAATAGACCCTGATCTTCCATTGACTGACCCATCTATGCAAATAGCAAGAAGTTCATACGACGAATGCGTAGACTATATCGTCTCTGAATTAGACTTAGCCGAAAATGATCTCGATGTTGAACATTACTACAACGGAGATGCGGTTCTTGAAAATGATATGGGCCGAGCCAGCAAAATATTGTGTCGGGCTATTAAAAGTAGAGTACTACTTTACGCCGCAAGCCCACTGGTCAATGGCAACATAGAGTACGCAAATTTCAAAAATAAAGATGGAAAACCTCTTATTAATACAAGTTATGATGTGAACAAATGGTCTGCAGCCGCTGATGCAGCAAAAGCTGTGATCGATTATGCAGAGACTTCAGGAGGAAGATTGGGATTGTACAAAAAATATAACGGTGCGAATTTAGATCCTTTCCTTTCCTATCGGGATGTTTTCTTAGACTCATGGAACATGGAATGGATATTAGCACGAAACAATAACTCCATAGGAAATTATCAACGTTCCTGTACTCCTCGTCTTGCAAATGGCTATGCCTCTATGGGTCCCACTCAACAGTTGATTGATACCTATCGCATGGCAAACGGCGAGCAACCTATCACGGGCCATAACGCCGATGGCAGCCCGATAATCAACACCGCAAGCGGATACAGCGAAACAGGCTTTTCCAGCTTTACTGCTCCAGGTGCGACTCGTGCAAAAAACACATTTAATATGTACATCAACCGTGAACCGAGGTTTTATGCGACAGTAACCTATAGTGGCAGTGATTGGATCAATACTACATCGAGTTTAGGAACACGTGAAATTGAGCTATACTACACCGGTGAGTCCGGAAAAGGAGGATCACATGATTACTCGGAGACAGGGTACCTCTTTCGAAAAAACGTGTCCCCTACTTATCATCCAACACAAAACAACGTAGCCCGCCCTTTCGTCATGATGCGGTATGCCGAAATACTATTGAATTATGTGGAAGCATTGAACGAATCAGATCCGACCAATCCAGATATCTTAAAATATCTTAATCAAATTCGTGAGCGAGGTGGAATTCCTCCATTAGCAGCAGGGCTGAATCAAAACGAAATGCAACAACAAATCCGTACAGAAAGAAGAATTGAATTAACCATGGAACATCTTCGTTATTTCGATACCAGGAGATGGAAAATTGCGGAGCAAACGGATGCAGGTGCCTTTTATGGCATGAATGTAGAAGCAGGTACCTCGAATACGGACTTGGCATTTTTCCAACGCACACGCTTCGAAAGCCGTGTATTCCGGAAAAGTTTCTACTTCTTCCCTATTCCACAAGCCGAAGTCCAACGCAATACCAATCTCGTTCAAAACCCAGGATGGTAAAAAAATAAATAAGGTATTAACATAAAATATTAGACCATGAAACCAAGACGTTTGATGTTATTGATAACCCTGTTATCGATTATATTCCTACAAAACTGCAAGGAACCTATATACCAATTGGAAGATCAGGAATCATATTCCCGAATTTTTATGCAATCGGCAAGCAACGGCGCAATTGAAAAATCATTACCGATAGCAGACGAGTGGGTTACCTTTTCATTTGGAGCAGGATATGGCGGTCCTGCCAATCTTGACCAAAATATACAGGTCAATTTTGAAATTGCCCAGGATCAAGTAGACATATATAATCAGCAAAATAATACAAATTATGAACTTCCGCCAGCTGACAGTTATAGATTTGACAATATGAAGGTAGAAATTCCTGCAGGTAAGACAGGTAGCAATTCTACCTCAGTTGAAATAAATTCCGTCAAGCTAAACGGTACTAAAGCCTATTTACTACCCGTTAGTATTCGTAAAGTAAGCGCCGACATCCCAGTTATAGAAGAGCTGAAAACTACCTACTTCATTGTAAAAGGCTTTTATGAAACAAATCCGTATACACCTTATGAAAGGACTGACTGGGAAGTAATAGAGGTATCGTCAGATAGAGCAGAAGGTAATCCTGTTGTTCAAGGATTAGGTCGCCATGCTATCGATGGGAATGTAGCTACTGCTTGGCTTTCCAATTATACAAAAGTCGATAACTGGCGACCTCAGCACCCACACCATATTGTAATTGATACAGATAAGAATAATGAAGGAAAAGAAATGACCTTACACGGGGTTACTATAGAAGGACGTATAAGCACTACAAGTGCGACTCAGAATACCTACCTATTTCCAAAACAAATACATATAGAGACCAGTCTCGACGGCACTACATGGGAATCGGCCGGAGTATTTACTATTCCTTATCCCTCAGGTGGTGAGGTAGGAAACGAAGCAACGCGTTTCCCTAAAGCTACAGTGTTTTTGGAAGAGAGTAAAACCTGTAGGTATTTCAAAATTACAGTATTGAGCAGCCACAGTAACAATGGAGATACGACTGCTATTGCAGAGATTGAAGCATTTTAGATAATAGGTCCACCACATATCTCCAAAAGTTTATATCGTTCGGAAATCTGTGGTGGACCTTGTTTTTATTAAAGGCAGATACTTTATATACAAAAAAGCGCAATGAAAAAAATATTCTATATCCTATTAGCTCTCTCATTCGTCTATTCCTGTGGGAAAAAAGAACCTCGTAATCCTGACGACAAACAACCGCCCAAAGAAAAAGAAATTACGGTGAAAGTGATGACTTACAACATATACGGCGCAAGAAGTGGAGGCATCCCGGATCTACAGGTGATCGCCGATGTTATCAAACGTGCTGATCCGGATTTGGTTGCATTACAGGAAGTAGATAAAAACACGACACGAAATGCAAAGCATGGCGACATCGCCAAAAAACTAGGGGAGCTAACGGGTATGGATTACTTTTTTGCCAAAGCGGAAAATTTTTATGGTGGAGAATATGGAGATGCAGTACTCTCCAAGCTACCCATTAAAGAAAAGAAAGGATACAACCTTGAGATCGACCCGACTTTAGCTGGCGAAAGACGGTCGGTAGCACGGATTCTTGTTGAAAAAGACAACAAGCAGTTTTATTTCATAAGTACACACTTTGACCATCTTGGCGACGAACGACATCGTATAAAACAGGCTACTGATTTCGTTGCCTTGGCCAAAACCTTCGACAAACCTGTCATCACGGGGGCGGATTTCAATGCTTTACCTGAGTCCAACCCGATGAACATATTACGCACCCATTTCACATTCGGTTGCCCAAATGGTAATTGCACGCAATTCACTTTTTCTACCGACAACCCAAATAGAACGATAGACTATCTCATCTATGCTCCGTTGAATGCTTTTACACCTCAGTTGTACAGCGTATATACATGGGCCAATAAAGAGTCTGATCATTTTCCAGTGCTGGCTACTTTTAAACTCAATTTTTAAGAATTCACAAAAAGAGTTCAGTCTTATTAAAATAAGAGAACAAACACCAATGAAAGAATAACTCCATGATCCTTGGCAATATAATCTTGAATAGTTTTCATTGCTAAGGACATGTGTTCTTTTACCGTATTGGGCGATATGTTGAGAAATTGAGCAATCTCCTTATGGCTCAGCCCTTCCTCCCTGCACATCATAAATATCTTCTTACGTTGTGGAGGCAGGCGATCAATAGCCAATTCGTAAATATCCTCGTATTCTTCTTCAATGACAGCTTGTTCTGCAGAGCGAGCGACTAATCGCTCCTCTTCAAAATACTTTAGCTCTACCATAGCCTCCGCAGACCGCAGCTGGGATTTGAGGTGTTTAAAAACCAGATTTCTGACAATACGGAACAGGTAATTTTCAATAGGATATTCACTTTTGATACGATGACGGGCATTCCAAAGATTAAGGAAAGAATCGTGGATAATATCATCAATAACGTCTGTATCCTGAATGAATTTTCTGGCAAAATGATATAACGTCTTACTGTGACGATTATAGATTTCTAAGAAAGCTTTATGATCGCCATCCCTTAGACGAATATTAATCCAATATACTTCCGTGGTTATTGACATAACAACTGATCCCTTTTACGCTCTAAATTATCTCTCCAATATGAAGTAGTTATTAAATATCTTTTAACAAATAAAATGATTTCCGTCAGGTCTATATATATTCTCAAATATATCAAAAAGGAGATATACTTACAAGAACAAAATAAAGAAAATATTAAAGAATTATAGGGCTAATCATCCAGCAAAAACGGATACCGATAGTTTGTATCGGGGTGAAATGTTTCTTTAACCGTACGTGGAGACGCCCACCGCAACAAATTAATCATCGAGCCCGCCTTATCATTGGTTCCGGAGCCCCGTGCACCACCAAAAGGTTGTTGTCCGACGACAGCCCCGGTACATTTATCATTAATATAGAAATTACCGGCGGCATAACGCAGGGCACGTGTTGCTTGTTCAATAGCGTAACGATCCCGGGCAATAACAGAACCGGTCAATGCATAGATTGACGTACCATTTACTAATTCCAAAGTTTCCTCCCATGCACGATCCTCATAAACATACACCGTCAATACTGGGCCGAACAATTCTTCGGTCATCGTTTCATAATCCGGTTTTTTGGCGACAACCACGGTAGGGTGAATAAAGTATCCTTTTGATTTGTCGTATTCGCCACCTATAATGACTTCAGCGTCTTTTGACCGCCGGGCACGATCAATATATTGTGTAATTTTGTCAAAAGATTTTTCGTCAATAACGGCATTAATAAAATTGCCAAAATCTTCTATCCCTCCGATTTTAAAAGCCTTCATATCTCTTTCCATACGTTTTTTCAAATCCTTCCACAACGATTTTGGAATGTATGCACGAGAGGCGGCTGAACATTTTTGTCCTTGATATTCAAAGGCACCACGAACCAAAGCGGTATTCAATACGTCGAGATCAGCCGAAGGGTGGGCCAGGATAAAGTCTTTGCCTCCTGTTTCTCCTACGATGCGTGGATAAGATCTATACCGATGAATGTTTTCACCGATCGTTTTCCAGATATCTTGAAATACAGCTGTGGAACCAGTAAAATGGATCCCCGCAAACTCGGGATGCTTAAAGATAACATCACCGGCGTCAGGACCGGAAACATATATTAAATTGATGACACCATCGGGTATTCCCGCTTCTTTAAATACCTGCATTAATACATTTGCCGAATAGATCTGTGTATTCGATGGTTTCCACACAACGACATTCCCCATCATGGCCACGCTTGTCGGTAGATTGCCCGCAATAGCCGTAAAGTTAAATGGTGTCAGGGCAAATACAAAACCCTCCAAAGGGCGTTGCTCTACTCTATTCCATACGCCTTTGCTATTAAGAGGAGGCTGCTGTCCGTAAATCTCAGCCATATATTTCACGTTAAAACGTAAAAAGTCGACAATTTCACACGCAGAATCGATTTCCGCCTGGAAAACATTTTTTGATTGTCCCAACATCGTCGCAGCATTCAGCTTATACCGATATTTGGTAGCTATCAGCTCAGCAGCTTTTAGAAAAACAGCAGCACGTTGTTCCCAGGATAGGTTCTCCCACTCTTCCCTGGCATCTAACGCAGCCTGGATAGCTGCTTTAACATGTGCTTTTGTACCTTGGGAATAATACCCCAGAATATGTTGATGATCGTGAGGAGGTGTTAACTTTACCTTTGTCTTTGTATAGACCTCTTTACCACCGATATACATCGGAATATCGATTTCCTGACCTCTAGCCTGCTCAATTGCTTCTTTTAATAACGTACGTTCTGTGGTTCCGGGAGCATATGAATATACAGGCTCATTGACAGGCATCGGAACATTAAAAAAACCCTTCAACATATCTACTCCTTCTTCAATCTATCTGCAAACAGCTTCCTGACTTTATCCAGCTTAGGCTTAGCAACAAAAAGACAATAGGCATCCTCAGGGTTTTTATTGAAATAATCCTGGTGGTAATCTTCTGCAGGATAGAAAACATCCGCCTCTTCGATAGTCGTTACCACAGGCTTATCAAATACCTGTGCCTCTGTCAATGCCGAGATATAATGCGTCGCTTTCGCCCGTTGCTCATCATTGACCGGAAAAATTGCCGAACGGTATTGTGTACCGATATCATTGCCCTGCCTGTTTCGTTGCGTAGGATCATGTACTGTAAAAAACACTTCCAACAATTCTTCATAACTCACTCGTGCTGTGTCGTACACAATTTTGATGGCCTCGGCATGACCAGTTTCTCCTGTGCAAACCTGTTTGTATGTGGGATTGACCGTATGGCCTCCTATATAACCTGATGTTACACTTTGGACACCTTCCAACAGCATAAAGGGCCCTTCTGTACACCAGAAGCAACCTCCCGCAAAAATAGCTATATTGTCTTCCATCATAATTTTATTTTCTTTTGGTGCCGCCATTCTGCTCCTCGACGCCTGCTGTCCACAAGACAACAATAAGAGAACGCTAAGAAACATATAATATGATAGGCTACGCATAAAACAAAATCTTTAAAAAAAGAAGGCTGATTAAAATCATTGAAATATAACAACGCCTTTTAACCAGCCTTAGGTACAATAAAAAATATCGCTTTACTTAGCAGCAGCATAGTTTGCAGCCACTGCATCCCAGTTGACTACATTAAATATTGCTTCTAAATAAGCAGGACGTTTATTCTGATATTTCAAATAATATGCATGTTCCCATACATCAATACCAAAAATAGGAGTTCCCTGTACCTCAGCTACATCCATTAGTGGATTGTCTTGATTCGGCGTAGAAGTTACTGCCAGCTTACCGTCGGCAGTCACGATCAACCAGGACCAGCCAGATCCAAAACGCGTTGCGCCTGCTTCCTGTAATTTCTTTTTCAATTCGTCAAACGACCCGAAAGCCTCATTAATAGCTGTAGCCAACTCGCCTGTAGGAGCTCCTCCGCCATTCGGGCCCAACACAGACCAAAACAATTTATGATTGTAATGCCCACCGCCATTATTACGTGCGCCAGCAGAATATTTACTGATATTTTTTAAAAGATCTTCCAGAGATTTATTCTCAGCATCGGTACCGGCAATTGCCTTATTTAAGTTATCGACATAAGCCTGATGATGACGATCATGGTGAATTTCCATGGTTTCTTTATCGATGTGTGGTTCTAATGCGTCATTTGCGTATGGTAACGCCTCTAATTCAAATGCCATAGTTATTTATTTTTAAGTTGTTAAATTTTGAAATGAATACGAATATAACAATTTTGAAAAGGCATTGTTCTATGCAAGGGTAATATTGTGGAAAACTCACCTTTTATTACGAAAAAATGATTGAATAAGAGTAGCACATTCTTCTGCCATTATTCCGGCAACAATCTCAGTTTTAGGGTGAATAATCGTCCGGCTAAAAGATGAGTATCCTCTCTTCTCATCACGTGCACCATAAACGATGCGGGACACCTGTGTCCAATAGGAAGCTCCAGCACACATCACACAGGGCTCTATTGTCACATACAATGTACAATCTTTCAAATATTTCCCCCCTAAGAAATTGGCGGCTGCGGTGAAGGCCTGCATCTCTGCGTGGGCCGTAACATCATTCAACCGCTCGGTCAGGTTGTATCCTTTACCAATGATTTTACCCTGTGATACAATCACGGCTCCAATAGGCACTTCGTCTTCTTCGAAAGCTTTTTGCGCAAGCTTAAGAGCTTCCTTCATATATATTTCGTCGGACGTTGGGCCGTCTGACGTATTTTCAAAATTGAATACCTGCATCTATAAAAAAGTGATAAGGTTAAAATTGGTTACAAAGTGACAATTGGTTATAAGGTTACAAAGCCTATTGTAACTGTGTAACGCTATAACCATGTAACCACATAACGATTAAACAACTCACATCATCCGCGCCCCATTCGGCACTGTCCGCTCCACCGTAGTAAGTACAATGTCTCCATTCTCATCGGCAAAACCGGTAACCAGACATTCGGACATAAACTTTCCGATCTGCTTCTTCGGAAAATTGACCACAGCTATGACCTGCCTGCCTATCAGTTCTTTCCTTGTATATAACGCTGTGATCTGGGCACTCGATTTTCTTACTCCTATGTGGGGGCCAAAATCAATGATTAAACGATAAGCCGGCTTCCGTGCCGCCGGAAAATCGTCTATATCTGTGATGGTTCCCACACGTAGCTCTACTTTCTCAAAGTCTGCCCACGTAATCTTTTCCATTATCTATAAACTGTTACTTGACAAATCAGCCAACTGTTTTGAAAGTGTAAACAGGACATAATCTTTCGTACGTCGTAAACGTCTCGCCAATCTATCGACCAACTGTTCCTCCTCTCCTTCCGTATACTGAAGGTCTGCTTCCGAAAGATGATTATATTTACGTTGGAGTTTTATTTTAAGAATTTCCCAATCCGAAGCTGTTATTTTGAACACACCCATGATTAATATTTTACTTTATCTTTTTTAAACAAAAAATATCTAAATTTAGATCGCTAAAAATAACACTTTATCCATGAAAAAAACAATACTTTCCATACTCGGGCTAATAACAGCGGTGGGTATTTCCTTTGGACAGGAAGTTAAACTCGGTATCAAAGCGGGTGCAAATTTCTCGAAATTAAAAAGTGAAGAGAAATGGCTCAACTCCGATAACAATACAGGATACCTTATAGGAGCCTGGGGACGTGTCGGTGCAGGGATGATTCATTTTCAACCAGAAGTCTATTTCACAAGTAAAAACACAACGGTCAAAGGACAAGCTCCCGGCGGGGCTGCAGAAGATCTGATGACGGGCGATTTGAAGTTCAGCAATATCGATGTGCCTTTGTTAATCGGAACAAAGTTCCCGGTAGGACCTCTTAAAGCCAGAATCCAAGCAGGCCCTCTATTTTCGTTTGTTGTAGACCAAAATGCTTCATACAGTGAAAACGCAGAAGCTACTTTTAAAGAAGCATTAGAAGATTATAAAAGCAATTTTTCTGCTGTCGTCGGTGGGGTCGGCCTGGATATCGGTAAAATTACTATCGATGCGCGTTATGAGTATGGATTGGGTAATATAAGTAAATACGAAGGAGCAGAAAAACAAACTTTAAATATCTGGACAGTAAGTCTTGGATTTAACTTTTTATAGGTCATCCTTATAGGTATTTTCTAACGTCAAAAAGAGGCTGCATGATCACAAAATCATGCAGCTTTTTATTTTGATTAGAACAATTCTAAATTAAATGTTTTTTAAAACAAGACGTGCTTTAAATAAATCAAATAGATACTTTTGTGCATACAATTAAAATTTATAAGGATAATGAGTAGTAAATCGAAGCCAGTTTTAACTTCTTCTCTGGGGAAGAAACTAATCATGAGCTTGACCGGACTATTTTTATGTGCGTTTTTGGTCGTTCATTTGATTGGCAACTTACAATTATTTAAAGATGACGCGGGTTATGCATTTAACAACTATGCATACTTCATGACCCATTTCACACCTATTAAGGTTGTTTCTTATCTACTTTATGCCTCTATTATCATCCATGCTGTCTATGCGCTCGTTTTAACCCGAGAAAACAAAGCGGCAAGGCCTATTGGTTATTACAAAAGTAGCGGTAACGAAAACAGTAAATGGAATTCGCGTAACATGGGGATCCTGGGCACGGTCATTCTCGTGTTTTTAGTTACACATATGCAACACTTCTGGTGGCAATATAAATTTGGTACTACACCTTATGTCGAATACCAAACGGAGCTTGCTACAAACAATCGTCAGATCATTGCTTCGGATGACTTACCTCCGGATTACGATGGGTATAAAATATATGTAAATAATGGTGTTGAAATCGTACAATCCAAAGATCTGTACAAGCAAGTCGCTTACATCTTTCAAAATCCATTTATTGTATTGCTATATTTAGTTGCTATGGCAGCCCTGGCATTCCACCTTATCCATGGTTTTCAATCTGCTTTTCAAACATTAGGATTTAATCACAGAAGATATATAGGCTTAATAAAAGGAATCGGCATTTGGATATTCGGCATTATCATACCGATCGCATTCGCTGCTATGCCTTTGTATTTCTATTTTAAAAGTCTATAACATCTATTGAAAGGAAATAAATATGTTAGATTCAAAAGTACCGGCGGGCCCATTAGCCCAAAAATGGTCAAATCATAAATTCAACATGAAACTGGTTAACCCGGCCAACAAACGTAAATTTACGATCATAGTGGTTGGAACTGGATTAGCTGGTGCATCAGCTGCAGCTTCTTTAGCTGAGCTAGGTTATAATGTAAAAACATTTTGTTATCAGGATTCACCACGCCGAGCACACTCTATTGCCGCACAAGGGGGAATCAATGCGGCAAAGAATTATCAAAATGACGGTGACTCTGTCTTTCGCCTTTTTTATGACACTATCAAAGGAGGTGACTATCGCGGCCGTGAAGCCAACACCTATCGTCTTGCGGAAGTATCTGTCAATATTATTGATCAATGTGTAGCGCAAGGTGTTCCTTTTGCCCGCGAATATGGCGGCTTACTTGACAACCGCTCTTTCGGTGGTGCCCAGGTATCGCGTACATTCTATGCCCGTGGACAAACGGGGCAACAGTTATTGTTGGGTGCTTATTCAGCACTAAATCGTCAAATCAAAAAGGGAAAAGTACAATCTTATACCCGTCACGAAATGCTGGATATCGTTAAAATCGATGGACATGCGAAGGGCATCATTACACGTGACCTGGTGACGGGAAAAATCGAATCACATGCCGGCCACGCCGTATTGCTTTGTACAGGAGGTTATGGTAACGTCTATTTCCTTTCTACAAATGCTATGGGATGTAACGTAACGGCAGCATGGCGAGCACACAAACGTGGAGCTTTCTTTGCCAACCCTTGTTATACACAAATCCACCCTACTTGTATCCCCGTTACAGGTGACCATCAGTCTAAACTTACACTAATGTCCGAATCGCTCCGTAATGACGGGCGAGTATGGGTACCAAAAACAGTTGAGCTAGCGAAAAAATTGCAGAAAGGAGAGCTGAAAGCTGCTGACATCAAAGAAGAAGATCGCGATTACTACCTGGAACGCAAATATCCTTCTTTCGGTAACCTGGTACCTCGTGACGTTGCTTCACGGAATGCTAAAGAGGTCGTCGACGAAGGTCGTGGTGTAGGTAAGTCAGGTGTAGCTGTCTTCCTTGACTTTGCAGATGCTATAAAACGTCTGGGTGAAGATACCGTACGTGCAAAGTATGGTAACTTATTTGACATGTATTATCAGATTACGGATGAAAATCCTTATAAACAACCGATGCGTATCTATCCTGCTGTACACTATACTATGGGTGGTGTGTGGGTAGACTACAATCTGATGACGACTGTACCGGGTTTATATGCGTTAGGAGAATGTAACTTCTCGGATCACGGTGCTAACCGCCTGGGAGCTTCAGCTTTAATGCAAGGACTTTCGGACGGCTATTTCGTTATCCCCTATACTGTGGGAGATTATTTGGCTAATTTAGGAAACTTTACTCCGGTAGATCAAAATCACCCTGCTTTTGAACAAACACGCAACGAGGTAGAAGACAACATCAACAGGCTGTTATCGTTGAGAGGAAACAAAACAGTTGATGATATACATAAACAGCTCGGACATATCATGTGGGAATATTGCGGTATGGCCCGGACTGCGGAAGGACTTATAAAAGCAAAAGGACTCATTCAGGAACTCCGGAAGGAGTTTTGGGAGAATGCCCGTGTATTGGGCGAGAATGAGGAGCTTAACATGTCCCTGGAAAAAGCCGGACGAGTGGCCGATTTCTTAGAGCTCGGCGAACTGATGGTAGACGATGCACTGAACCGCAACGAATCTTGTGGCGGCCACTTCCGATTGGAATCACAGACGGAGGAAGGTGAAGCAAAGCGCGACGACGAAAACTACGCATACGTAGCTGCATGGGAGTATCAAGGAGAAAATCAACCAGAAATGCTTCATAAAGAAGAGTTGATTTTCGACAATGTTAAGTTAACACAAAGAAGTTATAAATAGTATGGAGTACAAAGTATTAAGTACAAAGTATAGCGTATTTCTATACTTAATGTCATCCCACCAAAAGGCATGCACGATACTTAATACTCAATACTCAATACTCAATACTATAAAGATATGAGTAAAGAGCTAAATTTAACGCTGAAAGTTTGGCGTCAAAGAAATAACAA
>JBEBVG010000085.1:0-12960 GCA_040392845.1 Sphingobacterium sp.
AGGTCAGCTTCTGGTATTTCACTTCCGTATTCCCATGTGATGTTTTCCAATTCGGAGACAATCGTCCTGACAGCATCTGCTTTCGCATCAATAACATTATGCAAATGCAGGATAGAATCCAAGATGTCATCTATTGTGAATTTTTGGGAAACACGCTTTTCAAAGGCCTTATTCTTTGCTTTCTCTAAAACGATATTCAGATATTCGCTAACCATATTCATAATAGCTCCTTTCTAGTACTGAATTGTACGGTATAAAAATACAGCACTAAGATATGGTACAAAATAACAACTTAATTTGGTCAAACCAAACATCACATTGTAAAAAATGTAGCTACTTCCGGGAAAATAGAAGAAACAAGACTTGTACTTTCACCTTTAAAAAGTGTTGTTTTATACGTGTTGAGCGAAACCTGAAAGACCGCAACCGAAGGTTTGCCATTGTCGTTGTTGTCATCTATATTATCAGGTAGCAGATCAATTTCCTTATTCGAACATGCTAATACCGCCATCATGGCAAATACAGGTATTAATAATCGAAGTACTTTCATACTATAAAAAATAATGCTTTACATATTAATCGAACGTCCATTTTCGGATACTACTGTTTCCATAATCAGAAATATACAGAGTCGTACCTTCACTGTTCCAGGCAATCCCCCTTGGGTTGTTCAAGCGGGCCTTATCCGCTTTTCCATCTACGTTGCCTGCCTGTCCTGCTACACCGATAATAGTCTCCACAGTCTTCGCTGTCAAGTTAATCTTCCGGATGATATGATTATTATTGTCCGATACATACAGATATCCGTCAGGACCAAACTTGATATCATAGGACAGCCCAAACCCGGTAGTTTCCAAGTTATTGGTCAATCCTGATGCAGGCGAATTTACAACAGTCGTTGTTAAATTGTTCAACTTCGTAAAACCAGCGGCAGTATTGTTTATATCCATCCGGTATAAGCCATAGCTGAGTGCTTGATTATTGAATACGGTATACAGATGTGTTCCATTTGTAGGATGGAAAGCAAGTGAATACGAAGTAGGATTGTTATTCGCCCCATGTCTGTATATCACCTGTCCTTGTTGGTTAGCCGGATTTATTTTGACGTAAGGGCCTTCAGCATGTCCTATCGAGCCATACAAATGACCATCATTAGGATTATAGATCAAACGGTACATATACGCATTCGAAGGCGGCCCATCACCTGCCGGATATGTAATTGTTTTTTCTACAGGCGTCCAGTTATTGGCCGGATCCATTTCATAGTATGATGTTCCGCTTTTTTGGTCATTGGCCAGGTACACCACATTATTAGGCCCGATGGTAGTGGCATTGGGCTGCCATCCTGCCCCTAATGCACCTACAGCTTCTACTTTATTCTCCGCCTCGTTAATACGGACTACATAGCGATTATTGCCTTCATCCCTATGTGATGCAAATATATTTCCGTTATTGTCCAGGCTAATATATCTAGCACGAACCCGTCCGGTGGCCAATGTCCCCGCATTAAAATTCGTCCCCGCCGCTCCTCCAGGGCTGGTAGTATTATCCACGATCGTGTACAATCCCCAGGACTTAACATAATCAAAAGTGGTCGGGTACGTCAGCTCCTCGTCCAAAATATTAACCTTTATCGTACACGGATTACCCGGTGCACGGGGGACAACGACTGTTATCGCTTCGTCGGCAACACTGACGACTTCTGCCTCCAGGGCATTGAAATACACTTTGACGAGGTCTTTATTCGTTCCGAAATTCGCTCCATTCAGCACAACGGTGCTTTCTTTCTCACCGGAAAGCGGAGCGAAATCGCCCAGAGTCGGATGTAAAACATTCTGATGTTGTGACACCTCGATAATCTGATCAAGATCCGGGTGTCCATCCGTAATGACTTTGATAAAACCTACCCGATCACCCGGAGCAATAGAGGATGCTATGAATGTGTATAGTTTGCTTCCTATAAAAGGTGTATTATCTCCAACATCTGTAATCCATACCGGCAACTCGAGTGTAAAGTCTACGTTGCTCGTGATGTGCAAGGTGAAATCCAGTTCACCGTCAATGACATCTATACCTTCTTCCTCGGCTACGACCAACGAAGGTTCATTGCTCCACTGCCTGACAGGGATCTTGATTGCCGGAACGTCCTGTCCAAACACCGTGACCTCCGCGGCCCTTTCCTCAAACCCCTCATTGGGGAAAACCTCTATACGTAAAAATGTTCCATTGTGCTCCACAATGCTTGCTTTGCACCAATCGGCCGAAGACGATACCTTGACGACACTCAGATTGGTGTTCAACGGAATCATTCGGTTGTCGGCCAATTGAATAAATGGCTGTTGCAATATCGTCAGCTGCTCGTTGGCAATATTTAAGAAAGCCGGCTCCGTTGTCTCTTTTTTACAACCTAAAAACAGTAAGCCAATGCTCAGGGCAAATATGAATCTCTTATACAGTCTTTTCATCCTATTCAGGTATTAAAATGTCGTAAACTAAATCATTTCTTCAAAAGCAGATCGCATACCAGGGGAAAGTGATCCGATGGATACCTACCCAACTCGCCATACTTGTCCGCCAGTACGGAATAGGTAAGTACCCGTACCTTATCATCTACAAAAATGTAATCAATCCGCGATTTGGGCTCCCCTTCAAATACTCCTCCTGAAAAAGCTGTGTTTTTAGGGCCCTGACGAGGAGTTTCGGCTAGCTCATAAGCATCCTTCAGCAGACTTTTCACATCCTTTATCTGCGGGGTGGATGGACTTGAATTCAAATCGCCGGTACTGATCACCGGAAGGTTATCTTTGACGATTTCCTTTACCTTTTGTACGAGAACGGCACCTGAATGCTGCCGCGCGGTCACATGCTGCCAATAAAAATGGGAGGTAAAAAAATAAAATTCCTGTCCGCTGGATTTATGCTTCATACGTGCCCAGGTACAAATGCGTGTATCCGTAGCATCCCATCCTATACTTGCCACGTCGGGTGTTTCACTATACCAAAATACACCGTGATCTACGACCTCAAATTCGGCTTTTTTGTACACAATCGATGCCGTATGATTTTTAGAAGTCTTGCCGGCATATGGGTAGCCTACATAATCATATTCAGGCAAAAGAGTCATGAGATCAGCCATCTGGCTAAAATTACCCTCCTGGGTTCCTACGATATCGAAATCATGACCTCGAATCAAATCTGCTAACGGCTGCTTACGGATATCCCATCCATTTCCTGTTTTTTCGTCTGCTGGAGCAGCATAACGGATATTATAGCTGGCAGCCCTGATCTTTAGCCCTTCTTTATAAGGCAGTTTTGCACTTACACAACTTAAACAGAGGACACCTGCTATTAAAATCAATAGTATATTTTGGATTTTTTTCATCGTTATCGTTATTTTTTTAAGAATAAATCACAGCTTACCGGCAGGTGATCCGAAGGATACCTTCCACCATTATAGCTGTCTGTCAACACAGCATACGTCAGCACCCGAACCTTATTGTTTACAAATACGTAATCAATACGGCTACCCGGTGTACCCTCAAATACGCCTCCGGGGAATCCGGTTCCAACAGGCCCGGAACGAGGTGTCTCAGTAATATCATAAGAATCTTGCAACAGGGTCAGTATATCCAGGACCTGTGGTGTGGATGGGTTTGAATTATAATCCCCGGTACTGATCACCGGTAGATTATCTGTCACTATTTCCTGTATTTTCTGTACCAGGACGGCACCGGAGTTTCTCTTTGCAGTCACATATTGATAGTAGAAGTGCGATGCAAAGAAATAGAACTGTTGACCACTTGCTTTGTGTCTCATCCTGGCCCAGGTACAAATACGCGTATCAGTAGCATCCCATCCTATACTTTCTACGTCAGGAGTCTCGCTGTACCAAAATACACCTTGATCTACAACCTCGTATTCCGCCTTTTTATAGACGATAGAGGCGGTATGATTTTTGGAGGTGCTGCCACCATAAGGGTATCCTATATAGTCGTACCCGGGCAGGAGCGTCATCAAATCGCCCATCTGGCTGAAGTTGCCTTCTTGTGTACCTACGATATCAAAATCATGGTTGCGTATCAGATTTGCTAAAGGTGTCTTCCGAACATTCCATCCATTGCCGGTCGTCTCGTCGGCAGCTGCGGCATAACGGATATTGTAACTCGCCGCCTTGACATGTATACCTTCTTCCTCCACGTCCGGAACAGAAGATTTGCCCTTTTGGCGTACCGTAATCTCGGCCAGCGGCCCGCTTGCGATCTGGACCAGTACTCCGGCTATACGGTCGTTGTCTGTCGTATTTTCTTCGACGGTTATTTTGAGGTTATTGTCTGCCTGTTCTCCGCTATATTCGACATAGCACCAAGCCTTGGAAGAAACAAAAGTAACGGCCTTGTCGGCCTTTACGGTGACATACTCCTCCCCACCGGCAGCTTCTACGACAAATTCTTCCTTAGAGACTGACAGAGATCCCTTTTCAAAGTCCTGATCGGTATCGTTCGCTTTGTCACAAGAGAAAAATGCCGTCACTATAAGCATTAAAAATAGCTGAATACTTGTTCTCATCATGGAAATATTTTTTTACTTTTTTACCTCGAACCTAAGTTCTTCTTTCATCGTATGTGTCGTCCCGGCCAGTACATACTCATAGTTCAGCAGGAAAACATGGTACATGCGTCCATCTACTTCTTCGCTTTTGTAGATATTTGGAAAATCGGGATCCGTATTGATTTGTCTTACTGTAATATCCCGGTAAGGATGGATTCGCACCCGGTTGTCATGTGCCACTTCCAGGACTATAGCTCCACGGGCAATCAACGCTTCTTCAGCCTGAAACGGCTCGGTACCGGCCATGATGCGTACCTTGTTCCAGGACAATGGTTGCATTCTCTTGTTGCTTGAGGTGACCACACCATCGTACAGACCGTTCATACGATACAGCGTTTCCGTCTCTTGCGATGCATATTTATTCTTAATCATCACCTGATACAAGACATTTCGCTTTTTATCGTTCACCTCCGAGTTTGAATAATCCTTAACGATCAATGAAATGAAATAAGTCGAATCGGGAGATAAACCTTCCGGCCTGACACGGATCATCATCTTGCCCTGGCGCTCGCCGGCCGGTATATGGATATGATAATCGTCAATATCGTAATGGCTGGGAGGCAACAACCTGGCATACCGGTACTCATCTGCGTCATAAATTGAACGATTGTAAATATCAAAGTGTGTCCGGCTTTCCATCAGTGTGATATCGATATCTTTATCTAATGTGCCCGTACCTCCGGTCGTGGCGGCAACATATCCTATCGATTCTCCTCCGTTCAGTTCGAAGGTTTCTCCAAAGACATTATATTCACCATCACTCACCAGAGCAAAGACTTTTTTATAGAGCTCCTCCTCGAAAATAGCCTGATCGTTACAGGATTGCTGGATAACAAGCAGTCCCGTCATTAGCATTGTCCAGATATAGCGTTTTTTCATTGTTTTCTGTTATGTGGTCCAACCTTGGTTTACCAGCCCGGATTTTGATCTACCGAAGGCAAACGATTTAATTCTTTACGTGGAAGTGGAACAAAAAGCAGCTTTTTATCGACCAGACGTCCACGGATCTGCGATGTACTCGGTATCACACGTTGATAGAATGTACCTTTCCCACCATCCAGATTCATACCCATGATAGGCTCCCGCTCAGACTGTTCATAGATCCCCCAGCGACGTACATCGTAATATCTTCTGTTTTCCCACAGCAACTCGACCATACGCTCGCGCTCGATCTGCTGCTGGACAACACGGGCATCACTCAGCTGTGCCGGGTTCAGTCCCGGTAGACCTGCACGGTAACGAACCTGATTAAAGGCACCCTTGATCGCATCCATATCCCGGGACAATGTGTAAGTCATACCATCCAGTTCAATAGTATGGCTACCGGTGAGATTGTTCAAAGCTTCGGCATACGACAGCAACATCTCTGCATAACGTATGATCGGATAGGCCTTGTTCACCCTACGATTACCCGTACCGATATAGGCATCCATAGGATGGACAAATTTTTTAATTACATAGCCCGTGACCGGATAATTTAGCGGGTCTGTCGCTGCGGTACGGCCATCGACTCCATCATAGTAATAAATAGCCGCATGATTGGCGTACTCTGGTGCAGAGCCGGCCTGCCATACAGCCTCACAAAATCCCACCGAAGCATAGAAACGCATTTCCCGGTTAGCATACATATTGTATACCCCGGAATTCAACTGATAGCCCGAGAAATTCTTCGGTGCCGTGGTAAAACCCGTTTCCGAATAATAATTATCGTTCATGGCTTCCTCTTTGGAACGACCATCGTCCATCAGGTAGGCGTCCACCACTTTCTGTGTGACACAAAAACGGCTCCATCCCCCCATAGACACGGGAAAAGCACCTTTGTTGAGATATTCATTGATAAAAGTCGTATTGCGTGCCCAGATAAATTCAGACACGATAGAAGCCACAGCCTCGCCGTTAAACATCTCTGAATACGAGCGAAATGCATCTATACCCCCCGCACCTGCCGGATACGTCTCATAGAAGTTGGGATCAGAAGTTACTCCTGCGGGCAATGCTTTTGTGTCTGCATCGGCTGCCACGGTGTACAGCTTGTACAATTGCCCTCCAGGTCCTTGCATGTCTATAACCCGTTTGGCTGCGGCTGCTGCTACGGCCCAGCGTCTTTCGTCGTAGGTCATCGATACGTAAGGTGCACCATCGGTCTTACGTTTCCAGTTGGAAAAGGCTGCATGAGCTGCCGCTCCTCCATTGAAGAGAGGACTGGCATGGATCAACCGCAACCGGGCGATCAAAGCATAAGCTGCTCCTTTGGTCGGTCTTCCAAAATCCAACATGGATACTTGAAGTGGCAATAAGCTTCCTGCTTTCTCAAATTCGGCACAGACATACTCCATTGCCTCATCGTATGTACTCCTCGGCCTGTCGTAATAAGGCAGGTCTTCATTCGTATTCACAACCTCATCACCCAACAAAATGGGTGGACCATAATCGATCAAAATATTGTAGTACGCATATGCACGGATAAAACGGGTATAACCTTCGATATGGTTGCGGCTGGCAATCGTCTTATCCACAGGATCGTCCAGATGATTCAATATATTATTACATTTACGGATGATCTTGTAATAGTTTTTCCATTGGTCGAGGTTGGGTGAAGATACACCATAAAAATCCGGGTTGATATAGCCTGCCGAAAAATCAAGACCGGGATACCAGTTGTTAGATACACGGAAATTGTTGAAACCTTCGTCCGTCGCCAATATTCCCGGAGTATGGTTTGCCCGCGAGGTCGCGGCTTCATCGGGAAACATCGTTGCCGCTCCCCACATATAGGATTCCATGTACCGTGTCGACGTAAATACCGAGTCTATATTGAATTCATCGTCAAAATAACGATCTACATTCAGGTAATTCTTGCATGAGCTGAATACCCCTACTGAAACTAACAAGAATACTGCTCTTATTATATTTTTGAAATTCACCAATGCTTTCATATTATATTCAAATGTTTGAGCCAAAAATTATAAGTTAAGGTACACCTGTATAGAATAGGTCGCCGGAATCGGATATACACTGCCATTAAAATGTGCCTGCTCCGGATCGAACAATTTCACCTTGTCCCACACATGCAGGTTACTTCCCACGAATTGCAAATCCATGGAAGCGATACCTATCCTACGCAGGAAGTCTTTACTTAGGTTATAATTCAAGGTGATTTCCTGCAAACGCAAATACCGGGCATTATCCTTCCAAAAGGTAGAGAGTTGTGCATTATTGTTGTTCATACCATATTGAAGACGAGGAAACAGTGCGTCGGGATTTTCGGCCAGCTTGGGGTCTATACCATTTGCAATCGCATATTCCAACGGTATCCATCGATTGGCTGGATCGACGGCCAGGCTAAGCACATTGCCCGACGGCCCGTCATAGAACGGCACATAACCCATTCCATTCTGATAAGTTCTATCACCCTGTTTGACAGTCTGCCCGACATGAAAGAAGTCCGTATTGCCAGTTCCCTTGAACAATACGCCCAATGTCACGCGCTTATACCGAAACTCGCCGCCAAAACCGTACATCAACAACGGATAAGAGCTGTAAGACAACGGCACCTTGTCCATTGCGTCGATGATACCATCCCCATTGATATCCTTGTATTTGATATCACCAGGCATCACATCGCCAAAGGTTTGTTTGGGACTATAGGCGATATCCGCCTGATCCTTAAATAAACCAAGGGACTGATAACCACGTATTACACCGTACGGATAACCCGAATTCTCCAAATAGGGATATTCGAGATAAGCCTGTTCCCAGTTCTGCACCTTATTCTTGGAATAGGTAAAATTACCCCGCACCGTCAAACCGAAATCCTGGGACAGCTGGCGGGTATAGCTTACATTACCGTCTGCTCCATAACTTTTCATACGTCCTACATTCCCAAAAGGCATACTCACGACACCTACATAATCGGGCACCTGCACCCGTTGCTGGAAGATCCCGTTACGTTGGTCATTGAAAAAATCAACGACGAAAGACAGATCGTTATTTAACAGTTTTCCTTCGAAACCAATGTTCGCCTTTATGGCTCTTTCCCAGGCCAGGTTATCGGCTCCGATACGTGACTCGGAGATGGTCTCTACCGATGAGCTGCCCCACGGTGAACCACTTCCCACGTTGACACGGGTCAGGTAAGGGAAGCGCTGGTCGGTGATACGGTCATTACCGACCGTACCGTAAGATCCACGGATCTTAAAGAAGTTGAGCCACGGCATAGCTTCCTGTACAAATTTGTAGTTTGAAGGGACCCATCCGGCCGCTATGGACGGGAAGAACCCGTATTGCCTGCCCGGCTGGAAGTTTTCCGAACCTGTATACCCAAAGTTAACATCCAATAGATAAGTATCGCGGAAACCGTAGGTCAGGCGGCTGGATACCCCCTGGTAACGCAACGGAATCGCCGACATATTGTTGAGCGCATCTTTCGTATGCTTGGCATCGCTGACATAATAGTAGACCAGGCCCGAAACACGATGATCCGCACCGAACACCCTATCGTAGTTAGTCACCATTTCCAGGTGGAACTTGCGATATTGCTGTGTCTCCTTGCCGTAAGATGCTTTCTGTTCCTGTACCATTTCCTGCATGATCAGTTCACCATTCGCATTTCGGCCCAGGGATTGGAACAAGGCCGGCTGTACACGACGACGCTCTTCAAAATAGCTCTGTATATCATAGGCGCCCTGTACCCTAAACTTCAAACCATCCAATACCATAGACAGATCCTGGTTGACCGCTAATGTTGTTTTTCCCTTAAATGCCTGATCTGAGGCTGTTCCCGTTCTGTTTATCAATACATAGGGAGAGGAGCCTGCTCCTTCTCCCGTTGCCGGTAATAACCCGTTGGAATATTTTCTCGGCAAGGCTAAGGGGTTGATCTGTGATTGTGCTCCCCATATATAGTCCGTGTTGGCCATGCCGGGTTGTTTAAGTACAGATAAAAACCCATCCGTCCCCAGGAATACACCCGTAGTTTTGGTAAGGTTGATGTCCAGGTTCATTCGGTAATTGTAGGTATTCCAACCTACATTGGAACTGTACACGCTGTTTTTGTCTACCTTGTAGGCCGCAGACTCTCCCGTACCTCCTAAGCTCAGGAAATAACGGGCCATTTCACTTCCTCCACGACCACTCACGTAATAAGATTGTCGCCAGGCGTTACGGTTCAGGATTTCATCCTGCCAGCTGACGTTGGGATAGATATCCGGATCGAGGCCATCTTTGATGATCTCCATCTCGATATCGGTGTATAAAGGTACATCATCCCTTAGCAGCCGAGCCTCATTGCCCAACTTAGCATACTCGTAGGCATGCAGAAAATCAGGTACCCTGTTGAGATGGGACAAGGTCGAATTGACACGACCTGTAATCTGCAATCTACCCGCGAGTCCCTTTTTAGTGGTCACCAATACGACCCCGTTGGCACCCCGAACACCATATACGGCCGTGGCCGAAGCATCTTTCAGGATAGAGAAACTCTCCACATCGGCAGGGTCTACCGCATTCAGATCGCCTTCCAGTCCGTCAATGAGTACCAAGGCACCGCTATTGGCGCCAAATGTCCCTATACCACGTACCCAGAATTCCGCGATACTCTTACCGGGTTCGCCGCTCGTCTGCATGGAGATAACCCCTGCGGCACGGCCTCCCAAGAGGTTACTGATAGAAGGAGCGGGGCTTTGCAGATCCTTGACATCGACGGTCGTAATGGCAGCCACAGAGCTGATCTTGCGCTGTGTACCCATGATCCCCACGACCATAACTTCTTCGACCTCCTGGGCTTTCTCGGTAAACCGGACCTCCACCGCTTTATCTTCCTTGGTGACCAGGTATTCTACCGGTTCGAATCCTACGTAGGAAAAAACCAACATATCTCCATAGGAAGCCTTGATACTGAACTTTCCTTCCGAATTGGACGAAGTACCGGTGGTTACTTTATCCTTGACAAAAATCGTCACCTCGGACAATGCTTCTCCCTTTTCGTTATAGGTAGTTCCTTCGATAATGAATTCTTTTTTGTCTTGTGCATGTAGCGAAATACCACATAACACCGACAAAAACACTAAAGTTTGGATCAATCTTTTCATCTAGGTTATATTATGCTAATTATTCGATCGTTAACTTACGAATACGGGCATTGCCGTAATCCGATATATACACTGTGCCGTCCAGACCCACAGCAAGACCCCATGGGTTACGGAATCGAGCGCTCAAACGGTCTCCATCCTCCATTCCGGCTACTCCTGGCATACCTACGACCGTAGACACCAAGCCGTCGGAAGACATCATCCGTATACAGTGGTTACCATAATCCGCTATAAAAAGGTTGCCATCCTGGTCAAAGGCCAATTGTCTAGGCTGGTTGAACTGTGCCTGCTCAATAGGACCATCCCGATGTCCGGCACCGGTAAGCGGTGTACTGATCCTTTTGAATGCATCGGGAGCCGATGGGTTCGAGACATCCAGTGTACAAATACTGTTTGCATATCCCGCCACATTCGTATGCATAGTCATGTACATGATCTGAGGCTTTTTGGGATCAAATATCAAACCATATCCTGCACCTTCGTTGGTCTTGTATACCAACTCGCTCTCATAGGTCGTCGCATTCATCCTGACAATAGACCCGTCGCCATAACGTGCATAAAAACAACCGTCATAAGCACTGTATGCCATGGTATATTTCCAATTGACCGTAATGGCACTCAGATCCGAAGGACTGAATTTCATACTACGCTGTCGCGGAGCCCATCCTTCTTTGGGATCAAAATTGAAGAAACCCTCCTTGACCCCATCGTGTGGTACGGTCAGTATTCCCGTGGACAGGTCCACCGCCGGCGCATTAGGGTTGAGCGTTGCCGATGTCGTATTCATGATCAGGGGTGACACGATATTCTCACGCTCATTGATACGGACCACACCATAGTAACCGGCATCTCTTACTGAAGCAAAAATATTCTGTTCATTATCTACCGTAAGATACCGTGCATAGATCTGAGCCTGGGCCAAGGTTCCTGCCCGAAAAGCCTGTGTTCCGTTCCCTGTAATCGTACTCACATTGGATGTAGAATGATACGTAAATGTCTGGTCATAGGACTCGGTTTTATCACCGACTTCTACGGACACCTGACAGATCTCACCAGGCAGTCTCGGAACCAGGGCGTATATCCTGTTGCCGTTTGAGGAGATTACAGCTGCTTGCGCGTGGTTGAAGTAGACCTTGATCTTCGACGGATCCGTTCCAAAATTTTCACCGTCCAATAAGACTTTGTCCCTCACACCTCCTTCCAAGGGGCTAAAAGATTTGAGTACAACAGGCTTACTCGGATCATAATCGACTACCTGAGACTTATCTCCCTCTTCTTTACACGACAGGAGCATGATCGACAAAAGTAACAGCAGCACGCCTTTGATTGACGGCTTTTTCTTCAATAGTTTCTTCTCCATAAAAGATTAATAAATATCATTATCCAAAAAACATATAATCGTTCAATCCCAGCCATCCATCTGAGTCAATTGACTCTTCCAAATGCTATCTCAAAGTTCAATAATTAAATCAAAAAATAGCTAACAGATTAAGTTCCATAGGGTAAAAATCAAAATAAATAGATTTACAAAATACTGATAAACAGACCATTAATATAAAACCAAGGAATAATATCTAAATCCCAAAAGAGCACATAACACTGCTTTTTTCGGGAATAGCTACCATTCGCAAGAAGCACGCTGGAGTCAGCCGGGTCAGAAGATTAACCGGAGGGGTGGGATAGTTAGAAAAGTGCAGGAATCAGAGATCAGGATTTAGAGCAACACATCTTCTCTGGAACATTCCATGATACGGTCTTCAAATTCATCGGGGCATACTGATTTATTTTTCACCTTAGACCTATAGGTGTACACCGTTGTAATAGAACATCTTAAAAACTTAGCGATCTTATTGCTATCCGTAAGGCCCAATCGGATCAAGGCAAAAATACGCAGCTCTGTATTTAATAGCTCATTGTTTTTTAAGGTCTGCTTCTCTCCTTCCGGAAACAACCTATTGAACTCTTCCACAAAATTCGGATAGATCTTTAAGAAAGTTTCATCAAAATTCGCTAAGAAATATTTGAATTCATCTTCAACATACTGGATGGACTGCAATTCCCGCAATACTATTTCATACTTATTATCCTGCATCAGCCGCTTGAGATTCATGCGGTAGACATCCAATTTATCTATATATTCAGAACACAGATCAATAAACTTACTTAAATATGTTTCTTTTATTACGTTCATTTCTACAAGCTCCTTGTTCAAAAACAAAAGCTGACTATTGGCCAGTTGCAACTCTGCATTTCGCATATGTAA
>JBEBVG010000086.1:0-12843 GCA_040392845.1 Sphingobacterium sp.
GCGTGCCAGTCGACGATAACATACATTCCTTTTTTGATCGCTGCATCAATGACGGTGTAGAGTTTTTCCCGGGCAGATTCAGGGTCGTCCAGATAGGCTCCATCGGGCTCTACGCCAATTGCCGCGCGGATAAGGTTGCAATTCCAATCACTATTAAGCCAATTGACCGTTTCGACATTATAGAAGCGAGGCCACCAGTTGTGCCAGCCCAGACTGACCCCATGCAAGGCTATGGGCTGGTTATGTTGATCCATAAGTTGAGTGCCTGACACATGCAGCTGCCCATGTTTGCCCACAAAGGTGGACAGGGCGTCTTCCTCCGCATGACTTGGCGTGCTGTGGCAGGCACAGCATACCAACGCCATAAAACATAAATACCACAATTGTTTGTTGTTTGCTTTCGTATACATATTTTCTTATTTCAAGTTCGGAACTTCATCACGTGTAATGACTTTATCACTAGCGAGCATTGCTTTCCAATAGGCTATATCTGCATGTTGGTGGGTTTGCTGCTGAAACGCAGATCCGGTTGTACTGGCTGTACGTTCGTAATCGTACCAGGGCATGACCCAGGACCATGTTGCACCACCGCTCCACTGTGCCTGAAGCGCGGCGGCATTGCCAAATTCGCTCAGAGCAAGTATTTTATTGGGATAGGTTTCGCGAATATTATCAAACACAGCGATCACATCTGTCGCGGTCGTCTTGTTATATAGATCACAACCAATGATATCTACATATTCATCTCCGGGGTACCAGGCCTCATCTTCTGTTTCGCTGGTCCATACCCAGATAAGATTATTGAGTCCCTTTTCTTTGAAAGTATTAAACATGAGTCGCCACAAAGCCCGGTAAGAATCCGCTCCTTTAGCACCCCACCAAAACCATTTGCCGGCAGCTTCGTGCAACGGTCTCCATATCACAGGGATATTTTTAGCTTTGAGCAGCAAGAGGTAATCGGCTATCTTCTCCAGATCCGCCTGAATAATCGCATTTTCGGCCGTGCCATTGATGATGGCCTGGCTGACATCGAAATTAGTTTCCTGCGTATAAAATGCATAATCCAGATTACCGCTGCTTTTGGGTACATTCCAATGCCACATAGCCGCTACCACTCCTCCTGCATTCCACCAGTTCTCCACAATCTGCGTATTACTGTAATCGATCCAGTTGACAGGTGAAGCGTAGAGATGTATAAAATCAAAACAGTTCAATGCCGGATATTTACCCGTATGCTGGTGTACCCATTCGGCTTCATGGGTATTCCAGTTGACATTTGCCATTGCACCTGAAAGAACCTTCTCCCCAAAGCTGCTTCGTAGAAAATCGTAAACATTCTTTGCCTGTGCTGAGGGGTTTTGTGTCACCAGGGCGGTGGCAATCTCCGTATCTATAGTCCCCCTGGTCCTGAAGGAAAGCTGAACCTCGTCGGCACCTAAACCACCCGGCCCTTTGATGCTATTGGCCGGAACGATTAAGGTATATGATGTCGCACGTTGCAAATCGACTACGACGCGCAACTCTTTGAATGCCGCACTAGCCTTACCGACTGTCTCGCCGTTTAATGTGATGCCCGCAGCATTGGGCAAAGTGACATTCTGGTCATAGGTGAGCACAATGGTCTGCTCCCCGGCAGCTACATCCTCAGCCCCGTTTGTGATAGTAGCGGCCACAAATACCGGCTTCGCCAAATCCACCACATCCGTTCCACCATTTCCTTTGCCACACGCAAGTAGCACAATGAAAATAGCCCACCAACTTTTCTCTATCAACAACATCCTTTATTAATGTATTACTGACACCTTTGTCGCTACATAATTTTGTCCGCTTATAACCAAGCCACCTGACTGTAACTTCGTCAATACTTCTGCGGTCACAGAAAGTCTAAAATCACCGGAGATATTGAAATATTCCGTTCCTGGTGCTATTTGCGCCCATGATCCATCTTTAAAAGATCCTTGCGAATTACCTTGAACACTTGCAGGGTTTACAGTGACCTGTATCTCATCACCCACAACGACTGAAGAGAAGAGATTTGCCGCCAACTGTATGTTGCCAGACCATCCACCCATATCGACAGAACCTGTCCATATATCCGTCACAACAGGTCCCGTTCCTATGACTTTGAGGACATAAGATGTAGATCCGCCGGCAGTATTGAGCACAATAGTTTGGTTGCCCGGCGAGGCATTGGCCGGCACAATGACAAATAGCGTTGACGCACCGGCCCGAGCCCATTCCACAGTCTGCCCACCTAATGTTACGCCGGTCACTTTATCAAAGTTGCCACCCGTCAATGTAATTGTTGTCTTTTGATTTGCCTCTGTAGGCATAGAACTTACATAGGCCAGGCTGGTCGGTGTAACCGACACCTGTATAGCATCTACAACATTTCCATTTTTACTGGTAAGTTGAATCATTACACTACCCAGAACGGTATTCGGTATGACCAGCTGTATAGCCGTTGATGTTTGCGAAATGATGTCGACCGTCTCCGTATAATTTTCAAATGCAACAGAAGCAACCAGATCCAGGTTTGTTCCGTTCAACGTAAGTGTCTGTCCTCCAATTATGGGTGATGACGTGGAGGTCACCAGCGGTTTAATCAGTGTATAAGATGCAGACACTTCGTAGCCCGAAGCAGTAGCCAACACCAGATCTCCATCTGTAGCTTTCTCCGGTACCTTGACGGTAATAGACGCTGCAGACTGGGCAACGATCTCCCCTGCATCACCACCGGCGAATACGACGGAGGTCACTAAATCCAGATGCGTACCATCGATCTTGAGATTAGCTTCATTTTTTACCGGATTAGGGGTCAATGTCTGAATGGCTGGAGCGATCAGATTCAAAGCTTCAGATTCAATTTCTATACCGGAGAATGTCAACAACTTAACCGATCCTTGTTTGGCTGCCGCCGGTACTGACACTTTAATTTCGCTATTCGCTGTGTTAAGCGTAAAGTCCGTTACGGCTATATCATCTGCAAAAAGAATAGATTCGACCAATTGGAAATCTGTACCTGTAAGCGTCAGGATCTGCCCCGGCTTTATCGGATTCGGTGCTATCGTCGTTATCTTGGGCTGGGTTACGACAATTTCATCCGGGGAATAGATGATAATAGGGATCTCCGCGCCATTCGAAAGGCTAATTTTGCCTGTCTGTGCCTCCTTCGGCACAGTGACTTCGATTTTTTTGCGCGAATGACTGACAAAATCTCCACTTTCTACGATAACATCCTGCGCAAAGATAACCTGTTCTATCAGGTTCAGGTAATCTCCTTCAATCGTCAATACCGTACCGGCTTTCACGCCCGACGGCGAAACCTTTTCAATAGCAATAGGTTCCGAAAAAGTCAATGGAGTCTTGGTTTTAATTTCGCCATTGGCATATTTAAGTGTAATATGTCCCGGTTCTGCATCTTGCGGTATATGGACGGCAATCTCCTGCGGGCTTTTGACCTCAATATCGGTAATTTCGAGACCATCGGCTAATACGACAGCCGTTACCTTATCCAGATTTTTACCGATAAATTTGATTTCGCCTCCCCGCAATACAGGCGATGGACCAAATACTTCGAGTTGTACCACATTCGGATCTTCTTTCTCATCCTTTTCACAAGCAGAGAACACTAATCCGCTGCATATTAAGCAGACCAAAAAACTGACCGATAAATGCTTATTTATTATTGATATCATGATTTTCTATATTTGGAATAAAACATTATTGAGGTACGACACGTAGGTTGTCGATCAATATGACCGGGTTAGAAGCTGTCCCTATATACTTCAATCCTCTATTTGCTAAGAAAATATTCAGATCATCGTAACGCTCAGGTAGTGCATCCACCGATTCACCCGCCCCGTTATACTTAAACTCTGCGATAGGAATAGATACCGTTACCCAACCGTCGGTCTGATACGTGCCGGACGTTCTCCACGGCATCCAGATCCCCCGGGGCTTGCCATCATCATACAAGGGACCATTGTTCGAATTTTCCGCGGCAAAGATCAGGGATAAGCCCACTCCGCTCCAGGGTTGGGGAACATTGACCTCAAATTTCATGACCATATCCTGTGGATCACCAGGGACTAAAGAACCCGTACGACCGTTATCATTTTTCCAATAATGACTTAAGGCTTCGCTTTCACTTCCTGCCGTCCATTCGTCCGGATTGGGGAAAGAAGCCGACAACTTCAGGTAGTTTCCGGAGAGCACATATTCTGGTTCACTCTCCAAACGTCCTGCACGCCCCCAGCTATTCACAATGGGAAAATCTGCATCATAATTCGTAATCATTCCACGTGTATCTCTGAAATAAAAAGTAGAACGTGTAGTTCCGTAACGTGAACGAACAGAAACAGGGCCTTCAGTAGCACCAGCCGGCACCTCTACCTGGATTTCGGTTGGCGAATGTGCAATGACATGTGTCGCCTCAACATTAGGTGTAAATATCACTACCGGATCATCAGAGCCGGCGACAGGCAAAAAGTAATTGCCCCTGAGTACCGCAACACCTCCTTCAGGAACATACTCACACACCATAGATTCAACAATAGGATCAGGTACGAGAATATTAAAATTATAAACGATAGTGTCAGCCTTGGATTTATTGACAAAATAGATCTTGTCGGTAACAACACCCGGAATGTCTTTCGGCACAGATACGATCATCACATTGTCCGTAATTAAACTGGTATTGAGTACTCCTTTTTTATCGTTAAACCATATTTCGGAGACACTTTTCAAATTTTCGCCGATAATAGCAATACTATTTCCTAAGTAAGCTCCATTGAGCAACGAATCACTCACGGCAGCATCCGGCACGCGTACATAGCGAATGGTAGGTGTGCCATCCACCAGTTCAAAAGCATCGGGGTATTCCTTGCAGGAAATAATCGATATAATAAAGGCAAAAAGTGCAAATCTTGTTCTCATATCAATATTTTTTTAAGATTAATAACTTATCGTCCCAAAATCAAACTTTACCGGATCTTGCAACAGGTTGGGGTTCATTGTCAGGTCTGTATCTGGAAACGGCAGCATAAAATGGGCATTCGTGATATTGGGAATAGCTGGATTATCGTCGTAATGTGTCGTCGTCGTATTAAGTACGCCTGATTTGTAATAATCATCCAAACCCGCATAGTAGCTTCTTTTTTGTGCTTTCAGTTCCGCTATAGCAGCCGTTGGTTGATAGTAATGCCAACGGACGTAATCATACCAACGATCGCCTTCACACGCCAGCTCCAGGCGTCTCTCTTTCCAGACATCCTCCCATGTGATCGAGGTTTTAAGGGTAGTATAGCCTGCCCGCGACCGGATTGCATTATAGCACTCCAAGGCCTTAGCATTGGTCGTAGAACCGTTATTTCCAATAACAGCTTCGGCGTAAATCAGGTAGATATCTGCCAAACGTAATAAATGGGTGCTCAGGCTGGTCTTCATGTTCTGCATACTTGTGCCTATGCCGATAACATGGTCATTGTTGTTGCCTACTAAATGCTTTACACTGTTAGCTCCTGACTGCGACTGAAATTCTCCCACGCTGTTGATGCAAAAATCCGTGTAATCAAATCCGCCTTGGTCTACCCAGAAGTAATCATATTTATCACCATACATCATCATCGTTGCCTTTCGTCTATTATCACCATCATTACGAGTCAACGATAATGCGTTTTCACCGAAAGCCGCCTGCAAATCAACCGACGGCCCTGCATACCCGCCCCACGTGTCGCCAAACTCTGTAAATCCCGTCAATGCAAGATCAGATTGTAACGTGTTCTGGGATGTCCATGTTTCAGAGGCTACCCAGTGCCACGCCAATAAGCTCTCCTCTGAAAAATTATTCTTCAGGCGGAAAATATCGGAATAAACCGGCATCAATGTTCTGCCACTTTCGTCAATAACCTTAGCTGCATATTCCACAGCTTTGTCGAGGTCCGCCTGGTTACGACTCCCGTTCTGGCCGTAACCGGACCGGGTTAAGTAGACTTTAGCAAGCAGACCATACGCCGAATATTTATCAATACGACCTGGCTGGTTTTTTGTAGGCAACCATTCGATAGCTTTCTCCAGTGTCATGATGATATATTGGTATACATCCTCAACCGGAGCTTTGTAAACATTGTTGTAATTCCCCGCTGCGATTTCTGCAGAATTATTATGCACGATGGGGACAGCACCGAAAGTACGCACAAGATAAAAGTAAGCCATAGCTTTCCATACCAGTGCTTCGCCTTTGACGGTATTTTTAGCATATTCGGATACGTCCGGTCCAGACTTCATATCAATACTTTCGAGGGTACTGTTGCAATAGGCGTTGACCGACCATAATGAAGCAGACATATTGACCAGGTCCTCATCGGTAGAATTGATCGTGAATGTCAGATAGGGAGACTGACCCCAATAATAATTACCGGACAATACTTCGCCAATTTTGAAGAAACCGCGCTGGAAATCATACCATGGCGAGTTATATATAGGATTGACAGCTTGGAAACACTGTTCATCAGTCTGGTAAAATACATCTATCGTATAGCTGTCCACTGTCGGACGGTCCAAAAAATCCTCACAAGATGTCAATCCTAATACGAATAATACGCCGTAAGTAACATATCTTGTTTTGTTATATATCTTTTTCATATTTTTCATTCGAATAAATTGTTTTTTTAAAGGCAATGAAGCCATTAAAAAGAAAGATTAACACCTATAGAATAAACCTGAGGAGATGGGTAACGTCCGTTATCCAAACCAAATACATTCCCATTTATACTTGCCGTGCTGGCACCGACCTCCGGATCATAGCCACTGTATTTTGTGAACGTATATAGATTCTGGATATTTACATATACTTTAACGTTGCTCAGCTTCCAACGCTGCACCCGATCAGCCGGTAAGGTATACCCTAATGCTATATTTCTTATCCGGAGATAAGATCCGTCTTCGATATAACGATCGCTGATACGGTCATTGTCATTGGGGTCATTCGCTATGGCACGTGGCACCTTCGTCGCCGGATTGGATACCGATACATTCGTTATATCGTCAAACCAGTTATTTACAGTAACACCATTGACAGTAGCTGGATAGGCTTTTGCAGCATTTATAGGCTCCAGGATAGCGCGATCATTGACAATAGCCAACTGATTGTTCCATCCGCTTTTCATGTTGGAAAGCTGGATAGCCGAATAGTTCATTACTTTATTGCCGTAGCTACCACTTAGAAAAACATTCAGGTCAAAGTTTTTATAGGTGAATGTATTATTCAGGCCGAACGTAAATTTTGGCATAGGAGAGCCTATATTTGTGCGGTCATACGTATCGACAATACCATCGGGCACACCATTCGGACCACTGATATCGGCAAACTTAAGATCACCAACCCATGTGGTATTTGCTCTGTTGAATACGCCATCGGCCGGATATTTAGCAGCCTTCGGTGAGTTCTGTAAATCATCCAGGTCTTTATACACACCGACGACTTTATATCCATAGAAATTATACAACGATTCGCCTACTTTGGTCAGGCTCACCACATCGCTCCACTGACCATATCCTTCTATCTGTGCAGAGGCCGTACCATCCAAGGCAACGAGCTTATTTTTATTGAATGATATCTGGAAATCAGTATCCCAGGTAAATGCTCCCTGCATATTTTTAGAAGATATAGCCAATTCCAATCCTTTGTTGTTTATCGTCCCATAGTTGCCCATCGGTGCTTTCAGTACCGAAGATTCATTCCCCCGCGTACCCATATAAGAAGGCAACTGCAGTTCCATCAACATATCTTTGGAAGTCTTATCATATACATCGGCCACCAACGTAATCCTATCGCTGAAGAAACTCAAATCCAGACCAAGGTTCCATTGCTCTTGTGTTTCCCATTGTACATAAGGATTAGCGATATTGGCCTGTCGATAGCCTTGTCCCAAGCCTGTGGGCATCGCGGTGATACTGGACCCCCAACGATAAGACCCTATATTGGAGTTACCCGTCTGCCCCCAGCCTATACGCAGTTTACCATTCGACACGACAGACTTAAGCGGTTCGAAAAAAGCCTCGTTCGAAAATCGCCATGATGTGGCAAAGGAATGGAAATTTGCCCATCGGTTTTTAGGTCCAAAATTGGAAGACCCGTCCCGACGATAGGTATAGGTTCCCATATAACGGTCGTTGTAATTGTACATCACACGACCAAAAAATGAAGACATTGCTCCGCTGCCAAAGCCGGAATTGATCTGCGGATCTACACCCAGTTTCGGGTTACGCACATCATTCGAGGGTAATCCTGTAGCACTGATACGCATAAACTCATAATTTGACTCCCACGCTTCCTGCCCCAACATAGCGTTGATACTATGTCCTCCTTCAAACCATTTGTTGTAAGTCAGGTAATTCTTCAATTGCCAGAAGGTATTGTTATTACGCTGCCATGCATTGGAATTGATCGTTCGCTTCCAATTGCCCAATGTCAACGTGGGTTCAAAGGTCTCGGCTCTGGAACCGCTGATATCAAACCCCAGTTCAGTATGCCAAACCAAATCCTTCAGAATATTCAGATCGGCAAAAACACTTCCGTTCAGCTTGTTCCTGTTTAATAAGATGAGATCATTCATCGACTTAGCGATCGGGTTAAGCGTTGTATATCCTTCACGCACGACACTCGCGTAGTTACCGTCTATATCATAAATAGGAATATCAGGAGGTGTGAGTAAGGAAAACTTGACCACTCCCTCGTCACTATCCACCAGATTCATACGTTCACCGGTAGATGAATACATCAGGTTAGTACCCAGTTTAAACCAACTCTTCAGCTGTGCGTCGAGGTTGGTACGTGCCGAATAACGATCGAAATGCGTTCCGATTACCGTTCCATCCTGGTTGAGATATGACCCCGACACATAATATTTGACCGCATCACTTCCCCCTTGTGCCGATAGCTGATGCTGATGCATCAGGCCACGTTGGAAGACTGCATCCTGCCAATTTGTTCCTATGCCAAGTAACGACGGATCCTGGAACTCTACACGGTTGTCCTTTCCATTGACCTCCCCTGCGATACTATTGCTGAATTCGGCGAACTCTCTCAAATTCATGATATCCAGCCGAACAGCCTGATTCTGCAAAGCAGTCATACCTTCGTAGCTAAACCTGGCATCTCCTGTTTTACCTCTTTTAGTAGTGATCAACACAACTCCATTGGCCCCCTGCGCGCCATAAATGGCCGTTGCTGATGCATCTTTCAGGATTTCAAGAGAAACAATATCTGACGGATTGATCGAAGACAAAGGTGAAATTGTGGATACCTTTCCGTTACCCAATGCATCGCCCAAACCAAAGTCAGCTCCACTATTTCCTCCTCCCTGCACGATGACACCGTCAACAACATATAATGGTTCTGCATTGGCATTTACCGTAGCCTGACCACGAATACGGATAGACATCGATGATCCCGGCGCTCCTGACGTCGCTACACCGGTTACTCCGGCAGCACGTCCTTGCAAGGCTTGATCCAAATTGGTGGATATCGAACCCCGGAGGGCATCCTCGCCCAGGGTAACCGAAGAACCGGACACATCTCCTTTACGCACAGTACCATAACCAATTGCAACCACTTCATCCAACACATTGGAAGACATCATCGTGACGTTCAATACATTGCCTGATACGGTTCGCTCCAGCGTCTCCATACCGACATACGAAAATACAAGCGATGCACCTTGTGGCGCCGCAATGGTATAACGACCTTGCTCATTCGTAACAGTTCCTGTCGTGGATCCCTGAACTATTACGGATACCCCTACGAGTGGTTTCCCATTACCGCCGTCCGTAACTCTACCTGTAACTTCTAGATTTTGTGCCCATGTCATAAACGGAAAAGCACAAACAATCCATAATAAACAATAAAATTTACTCATGTTTTAAAAATTTATAATTGGTAATATCTTTAAGCCAAATAACTACAACAAGATTTTATCATAATATTACTCCTTTTTAAATTGGTCAAGGATTCTAATCTTAAATCAAAAGTAGAAAGAAAAAGTATGCTCTTAATAATACTTTTTTATCTTATACAGACGCATATCAAACAAAAAAGCTAAGAGATACAGAAAAACGCTACTTTACGTAACGTATTATTTTATCAAAAGAACTTTTATAGAAAGAAAGTCGTTCTATCAATACTATAGGTAAAACTTGGAACTTCTGTAACGATCCCTAAACTCGGAAGGTGTTGTTCCTTTCTTTTTTAAGAAAATGCGATTAAAATTAGAAAGATTATTAAATCCGTTCTGAAGGGCAATTTCCGCAATATTCTGTGTTGTATCAATCAACATACGACTTGCATAGCCCAGTCGTATATCATTTAAGGTATCTACAAAATTGCGTCCTGTACGTTGTTTTAAAAACCGACTGACAGATACCTCAGTCATTCCCACAAGATCACCTACCTCCCGCAATGCTATATTTCGTCTATAGTTTTCCATTAAATAGCGAATAATTTTCTCTATACGGCGGCTATCATACCGTTGATTGCCATCATGAAACGAGCGACTGGATAGTGTACGCACGTCCGGTACCCTGGATAGCTCATACAATATTCCAAATAGCTTCATTACGGAGAAAAAACCTTCTTTTTCAGCAGCGAGATCATATAAACTATCTTTGATCTGTAAGATCGCCCGGTCAGAAAAGGTTACCCCATAGGCTGCTCGTTCAAACATATGCTGTATAGATCTAAACTGATTTTTAAGTAAAATCTGCTCATTCAGCAAATCAGGATGGAACTGTATGGTAATCTCTTTGATCTGCTTCGAATCACAATGATGATTGAGCCATCCGTGTTCCAGATCCGAGCTCGCGATGAGTGTCAACTCTAATTCAGTGATATCTTCAATGCTATCCCCTACTACTCTTTGCGCTCCTTTTGCATTTTCTATGAAATTCAGTTCATATTCGGGGTGAACATGTATTGGAAAATCGAATGCGGTCTTTTCCCTCGAAAACACCATAAAACAATCTTTCTCAGACAGTGGAGTCGTTTCGCGTAATATTGAGTTATTCATATCGCGTACTTTTGTGATACTCAAACTTAAATAAAATTGCTTTAATCCAAATACCTATCATCTATCTGTTTTGTAGCCTTCGCTCCCAAAACTTTTAGGCTTTCAATTTTCCGGATGACATTCCCCTGTCCCGAGGAGAGTTTCTTCATGGCGTCCTGGTGTTTTTCTGACGCCTTGAAGAGATAGCTTTGGATCTGCTCCATATCCTGCAAAAAGCTGACAAATTTATCATATAAAGCTCCTGCTTCGCGAGCAATGGCCAACACATTTTTATTTTGTCTTTCCTGTTTCCACATAGACGCGACAGTACGCAATGTTGCCAGTAAAGTAGAAGGGCTGACGATCACTACCCGTCGCTCCCAGGCTTCACTAAATAATTCCGGGTTATAAGTAATAGCCAGACTCAATGCCGATTCGATAGGCATAAAGAGTAAAACAAAATCCGGAGAATTGATTCCATATAAACTTTGGTAGTCTTTTGCCGCTAACTCTTTGATATGACGTTCAATAGAGACGACATGTTGTTTTAGAAATAAGGCCCGTTCCACTTCATCGTTATGATTCACCGCCCGCTCGTACGCAATCAACGACACTTTCGAGTCGATGACCAAATGTTTCTGATCAGGGAGGTGAATAATGGCATCCGGCTGTGACCGACCGCCTCCATCCTGTCGAATCGAAACCTGCAGGCTATATTCCTGGTCCTTTATCAGTCCTGAACGTTCCAGCACACGTTCTAAAATAACTTCTCCCCAATTGCCCTGCTGTTTGTTGTCTCCTTTAAGTGCTTTCGTGAGATTGTGAGCTTCTGTCTGAATCTGAACACTTTGCTGCATAAGCTGTTCGACTACTCCTTTTAAGACATTGCGTTCGGCTGCTTCCTGATTATAGGTTTTCTCTACCTTATCTTCAAAATGTTTGATGCGTTCTTTTAAGGGGTCTAACAACAGGCTGATATTTTGCTTATTCAGGTCCGTAAACTTTTGTGATTTCTCTTCCAGAATTTTGCTGGCGAGCAACTGAAAATCAGTATTAAACTGCGTCCGGATTCTATTTAGCTCCTCTTTCTGTTCCTGGAATTTCTCCTGTTGCGCTTGTAAATAAGCATTGGTGCTCTCCAGTGTTCGTTCTACAGACTGACGAGTCCCGGTTTCCTTACCCAGAAGCTCATTGAGATGATCTACATCCTTTTGTAGCATGTCGCTCTTTTGTATAGCCCTAGCCAACTCAAGGTCAGCTTCTCTTTTTGCATTATCTAACAAGGTATACCTTTCCCGTGAAACGCTTTGACTAAGACGCCAAAAAAGGTAGACACATAGGATACCCAGGAAGATACTGACGATGCTAACAACAGTTTCCATAGAAAATCTTTTCGCGTTTATGTATTATTGCAACTTCTGATGTGTCCGCCACCAAAGGTCCGGCATTTCACCTGAAACCGCCAATTGATAATCTTCATAACGACAAGGCACCAGGTAATATCTTTCATTGACGGATTTTGTGCCAAAATAAGGCACCTGCATCCACCAGCGGTCTGATTTTTTACTTTTCACGAAGACAAGCTCATGATCTTCATTTTCCAGCGGTGCACGGTAGATGATATAGGCCGATTTCGGATAAAGAGGTGCATCATGCTTACGATTATAATAGCCATCCACGAAACACCAGACCATCTGAGATACCAGCATAGCCGTATGTTCCATGGGGTCAAATGTCGGGTTGAACTCATAAAAACCAATAGAGCTGCATTTGTCCGACATGCCGGCATAGCGCGCCA
>JBEBVG010000087.1:0-12800 GCA_040392845.1 Sphingobacterium sp.
TAAACAGATGAAATTAATACGTTACGGTGAAGCCGGAAAAGAAAAAATTGGCGTGCAGATAGCCGATAAGAATTATGATGTATCTGCCTTTGGTGGAGATTATGACGAGCTTTTTTTTGAAGAAAATGGCTTGGCTCGCTTAGCGCAATTCGTGAAAGCGAATAACGGGAAATTAGACGAGATACCTGCAGGTGTACGTCTTGGGGCTCCCTTTGTTCGTCCGTCAAAAATCGTTTGTATCGGTCTGAATTATAAAGATCATGCCGAAGAGACCGGTGCTACAATTCCGGTAGAACCGATCATATTTATGAAGTCCACCACGGCATTAACAGGTCCGAATGATCAGGTCGTTATTCCCAAAAATTCTGTAAAGACAGATTGGGAAGTAGAGTTTGGTATTGTGATCGGAAAGAAAGCTACCTATGTGGAAGAACATGAAGCATTGGATTATGTCGCGGGCTATGTCTTGCATAACGACGTTTCAGAGCGCGAATTCCAAATTGAAAGGGGTGGTACGTGGGACAAAGGAAAAGGGTGTGATACCTTTGCACCTATGGGACCTGTAATGACTACAGCCGATGAAATTCCGGATATTAATAATATACGTCTGTGGTTAAAAGTCAATGGAAAGACCTTCCAGGATGGAAACACCAGCAACTTAATTTTTCCTGTACCTTATATTGTTTCCTACGTGTCACAGTTTATGACTTTACTTCCCGGAGATGTTATTTCCACAGGTACACCAGCAGGAGTAGGTTTAGGTTTTAATCCGCCAATATATCTGAAAGAAGGTGACATTATCGAGCTGGGAGCCGACTACCTGGGTGAACAGCGTCAGGAGGTCATCAACTGGAAATAGTTTTTAATCCGGGAATAGGAGATTCCATACCGATTTCTTTCTTTTTTCGACCTCTTTCTGGTCGTCTATAAGATCTTGTGCCAGCGCAGTCAACACATTTTCATTGTCGCTGATAAGTTTGTCTGCCAGTGCAACTATTTTCTGAATATTAGACTTACTGGCGGCATCCATTGCCGGGTTGATGGAAGAAAGATTGTTCGGTTCGATACGGATATAGTTTCCCAGCCGGTTGACGGACCGGAACAGCTGACGGAGGAAATAATCGTTACTTTCCGACGAGCTCGCTGTCATGATATCCACCAGGGCAGGGCCGATAGAGATGGCTTTTTTCTTTTTAAAATCCTCGTAGTTATAGGCATTTTTTGTAATCCCTGTGCCGAGGGACAGTATATGTATGTCGTTGATGTTGAAAGTGTTGAATGTCTTCAGCACCTCCAGGAGAGCTGATATGCTCGGATTATGGGCAAATAATCCACCGTCGATCAATACATATCTCGTATTGGCGAGTGAAAAAATTTCCGCGACCGAAAAGAAGGTAGGTGCAGCGGAAGTAGCCCTGCATACATCCCGTAAGTAAAAGTCCCGGGAATCTCCATGGGAGATGGCCTTCTGCTGCCGGAATAAATGATTTTTGCGCAGCTCAATATTATATGCAGTTATAATACAGGGTTTGACAAGCTGGCTTAGTTTGGTATCTCCAAAATAATCCAGCAAGATGTTCTCGAGGATATCCGCGTCATAAAGCTCACTCAATAGCCCGAACTTATTAAGAAATCTGCGCCAGTTGTGAGTAGAAAAAATCTGTTCACCATGATCCAGGTAAATATTAAGAGCTTCCCTTGCGCTGTATTTTGGTCTTCGGGGATCTTCGTCGGAGGGATAAAGTAAGATAGCGGTTAATATACCTCCCGTACTTGTGCCGGAGAAAAAATCAAAATAGTCCGATATATGTGTGCTGGGGTTACCGCTAATTTCTTTTAATCTTTCTTCAAGTGCGGCGACGACCATCCCAGGTATAATACCCCGAATACCTCCACCATCTATAGAGAGAATTCTTTTCATTTATTCTTATTCGTATATGATGAGCTACGAATAAAATTAGGTATTTATAAACAAAAAAGAGAAATATATCGCGCCAATATCCGCGCTTAATTTAATATCGCCGAAGCTGGGGCTATATCAGGTAATGTATGTTGAGCCGCGATAAGTGTTTCCGTATCCTTCACTATTGTAGAATTGGCCATATACTCCGCATTGTCTGCATAGATAAACAGGCCTGTGCCGTTCCTGATCGTATTGATAATAGGTTTCGTCAGCTCCCGGGGCAACGCGGGACACCCATAGCTTCTTCCGAGGCGACCGGTAGTTTTGATGAAAGATGTACTGCAGTAGTCTGCTCCGTGAATGACTACGGCACGTGCTTTCGCCTGATCGTTAATTCCCTTTTCCTGCCCATTGATCACTAATGAATAGCCATTCCCACCGGAATACGTTCCTTCTGTGACATAAAAGCCGAGAGAGCTTTGGAATGACCCATGTCTATTCGAAAAGGAAGTAGCATATTTCTCTCCACTATTACGTCCATGCGAAACGATCGTATGAAACAATAGCTTTTTATTTTTGAGATCGATCACGTACATCCGCTTATCGGTAGAAGGAAGGCTAAAATCAATAATGGTGATAATGTCCTTATTTTGCCGGGGAAGGTTGTCAAAACCTAATAAAGCCATTTCGAAAACCTCGTATTTGAGTTTATCCGCCAGATCAATTTGCTGATATAGCTCTTCTATAGGAGATTGCTCGTCTACAACAGAATCGGTTTTTACTGGTATTTTTTCAGAAGAAGTTGGATTGGATATAGGTTGACTAAAAATGGTATAAAATCCCGCAGCACAAATCAACACAAACAAAGACACAATATTTTTCATAGGCGCACACTTTTCTTTTCCACATACAAAGGTCGGTATCAATCGCTTACGAAAATGTTAAATAATGTTAATTATAAATTACACTTAATCAATGACGATCACGAGCGAAGAAAAAGGCTTAATCCAATCGTATACAAATTTAGCATGAGAAGAAGCATTACGTACACACATGTGGGAGCGGGGAGTCGTTCCCAGACTCCAGCTGTACTCTATAATCTGTCCTTTCGGATTATTCACCGGCACCCCATGGATATAAGCTCCATTCGTAAAGCGGCTTGCCCACGGTGCAAAACCTTCTATTTCTCTGGTTCCGTCACCATAGTAGAACATTTTGTTTTTTTGTTCTTGCAGAACAAAGATTCCGGTAGGAGTTTCCATGGCATAGGGTGGGGCATGTCTTCCCGTTGTTGCCGGGTTCATACTACGGATGATCCAGCCTTTCTCCGCATGTTCCAATGCACATATATTCTGGTTTGTCACATCGACGACGACGACATGTCTGAAGGTAGCCGTATCACCTATAGGAGTGACATATCGCTTTGGAATATCCCATACTCCTTCAAAATTTGTCAGCCCTTTTACTTTGATCATTTTCAAAGTATCGCTGGAAAGAAGCTTGACCAATGATCCATCCCGCGCGTAGATTGTCGGCAGCTTTGTCTCGCCTTCCTTATACAAGGGTGCTGACTGATAACGTTCGGTTCCTAAGGTGTCGGAGACTCTTTTATAGGCGTTTCTTTTAAAATTAGACACAGTCGGTGCCTCGCCATTTTTATTTTTGTAATTGACAATTATCCCGTAATCGTTATGTTCCTGTTGGAAATTCTCGATATAGGCGAGACGCTCTTTGATTTTATCCCATTGAAAGACCCTGAATGTATCCTTATATTCGTATTTGTCCTCCAATGTATACTTGTCAAATGCCAATTCTTTGATCAGCTCGATATCATTGGCTGTCCGCGGGCGGGTACGCTCTTTTTCTTTTTCAGCCTTTCGTGCTGCTTCTATCGAATCCTGTTTTGCCTTATCCGCATCGTTAGTCTGCGGCTGTGGCTGTTGACACGATAAAGCAATGAATAAAGTACATGAAGAGAGGAGGGGGAGAAAGGTATATCTCATAAATTTTCTAAATAATCGGAAACAATTTAGTTTCTATTTCTCGTGACATGGATTGCAAATAATGGAAGAACGGCTTATTCTGCTTATTTTCTTCCAGCAAATACGGTATATTGAACGTAGAGCGGCCTATTCGAATTGCATAATAACCGAATAGCAAGCCCTGATTTTTCTGTACACCCTTTATTTCTTTCAATTGCACCATCTCTTCATCGAGCCTGTAATGGACACTTGTTTTACCTGGTGTGTATACTTTAATTTCGTTTAGGTTCCGGTGAAAAAAAATCTGAAGCTTCCGGCTAGCTTTAATGTGGTTCATCAGGATAAAATATTGCCCAATCAAATAAAAGCTGATCGGCAACAAAAGAAGAGCGATCCTGAACTTAGAAGCGACCAATAAGATGAGCACAAGCAATATAAAGCCGATACCTACAGAAAATAGCGTCTGTTTGACCGCCCGCTTCAATGTGGCATTGTCCAACCGGAGCTCAAGCCATTCTGAGGATTGGATATAAGACGTTGTCGTTCCACCCTGGAATCCAAGTCCCAGCCTCCTGATAATAAAGAATATCAGGATAGCAAGCAGAGCACCTATAACTATAACCTTGAACACTGCAATTAATATTGTTCGTTTTCACCTGGATAATCGCGGGACTTGACATCCGAAACATATTGCGCTGTGGCCTTGGTGATGTCTTCGAATAGATGGAGGTATTGTCTTAAAAATTTTGGTTTAAAATCTTTTGTCATACCCAGCATATCATTAACGACGAGCACCTGTCCGTCACAGTTATTTCCTGCACCGATACCAATCGTCGGGATGTACAGTGATTCGGTGACCTCCTTAGCCAGTTGAGCAGGTATTTTTTCCAAGACGAGCGCAAAACATCCCGCTTCCTGCAAGGCCAGCGCATCTGCTTTTAATTTTGCTGCTTCCGCTTGCTCTTTGGCCCGTACGCCAAAATCCCCAAACTGGTAAATAGACTGTGGTGTCAGCCCGAGATGCCCACATACAGGAATTCCCGCGTGGACAATTTTTTTGATATTATCGATGATTTCTATGCCACCTTCCATTTTGAGGGCATGAGCGCCGGATTCCTTCATCATGCGCACAGCGGCATCATAGGCTTTTTCAGAGGAGCCCTGGTATTCCCCAAAAGGGAGATCAACCAACACCATAGCCCGTTTAGTTGCCCGGCTGACTGCGGAGGCGTGGTAGATCATATGATCCAACGTCATTGGCAATGTCGTTTCATATCCTGCAAAAACATTGGCAGCCGAGTCTCCAACCAAGATAACATCTATACCCCCTTCATCCAATGCCCTCGCCATAGAGAAATCGTAACCCGTCAACATACTTATTTTTTCACCACGAGCCTTCATCTCCTTAATGGTGGAGGTTGTGACGCGTTTAATGATCTTGTGTACCGACATACGTTCGTGTTTGTTCCACTGCAAAAGTAGGAATAATATATATGAATTGTTTTGTTATTTTTGCAGCATGATTCAAAATGAAGCCCGTACATTTAAGTTTCCAAAGTTTCGTGATCTGATTATTTATGAAGACGACAACCTGATCGTGATCAATAAACCTCCTTTCATTGCCTCGTTGGATCAAAGAGAAGGAGGGTCTACTCACATTCTTGGTATGGCCAAAAAATACCACGCCGATGCACAGGTCTGTCATCGTCTGGATAAAGAAACTTCCGGCCTGTTGTTGATTGCTAAAAATCCCGAAACGTATCGTTCAGTATCCATTGAGTTTGAAAAAAGACGGGTAAAAAAAGTATATCATGCTATTATAGGTGGTACACATGCCTTTGAAAACTTAAAAGTAGATCTACCCATACTGAATCAAGGTAATAAAAATGTGAGCATTGACCGCGCGCGGGGTAAACAGGCCGAAACTATTTTTGACAGCATCCGCTACTTCAAACATTATACATTGGTGGAATGCAAACCGATCACAGGCAGGATGCACCAGATACGTATTCATTTGGCCACGCAACATGCTGCCATCGTAGGCGACACGATGTACAACGGCAAGCCTGTTTATTTGTCCCAGATCAAAAAACGTGGTTTTACAATGTCCAAGGGGGAGGAGGAAACGCCGATAATGAAGCGCTTTGCACTCCATGCTAAGACCGTATCTTTTACGATGGACGGCAACGACTATTCATTCGAGGCAGAATATCCCAAAGATTTTGCTACCTTACTTAAACAATTGGAAAAATTTGATCTCTAGAAAATATGGACGTAAACAAAAATAAACTGACAAGCCTTTTCGTGCTCATGATGCTTATATTAGCAGCATGTACTTCTAATAATACCAATAAGGGTAACGATACAGCTCCTGAACCGGCAGCAGGTACTATTACCGATACGCAATCGGCAGCGCCCGTAGAAAATGACGTTATCGTGTCTGCTACTTTCAAAGACGAAAAAAATGTAGCGGTCAATACCGCCGACCTGAAAGGTAAGGTCGTATTCATGAACTTCTGGGCTACATGGTGTCCTCCATGCCGTAAGGAGATGCCATCGATCCAAACCCTTTATAACAGATTTAAAAGCGATGCCAATATTGTCTTTCTCATTATTGAGATTGAAAATGACGTAGAAGGAACCAAAAAGTTTTTAGCTGACGGTAACCTTGCATTGCCTATTTATTATCCTCAGGACGATATTCCACGGGAATGGTTGGGCGGATCTATTCCGACGACGGTAATTTTGGACAAAAATGGTAAAATCGCCGCTAAGCAAGAAGGCATGTATGATTTTGCTACACCGGCTGTAGAAGATTTTATTAAAGACCTGATCAACGAGCCAGCTGCAGAATGACCAGACAGACATTAATACAGCATATTAAAGACAAGAGATCTTTTTTATGCGTAGGCCTGGATACGGATATTACAAAAATCCCCGAACACTTGCTCGGCGAGGAAGACCCGATCTTCACGTTCAATAAAGCCATCATAGAGGCTACAGAGGATCTTTGTGTAGCTTATAAACCAAATATTGCTTTCTATGAAAGCTATGGCGTCAAAGGCTGGCAATCCTTACAGAAAACATGGCAGGCTTTACCTTCCTCCTGTTTTAGCATTGCCGATGCCAAGAGAGGCGATATCGGCAATACGTCTAAAATGTATGCCCAGGCCTTTTTTGACCAGACCTTGTCCGGAATGAGTTTTGACTCGATTACGATAGCACCCTACATGGGCAAAGATTCCGTAACACCATTCCTGGATTTCACCGATAAATGGGCTATTGTCCTGGCATTGACCTCCAATGAGGGCAGCAAGGATTTTCAAAACTTCACCAATCACGCGGAAAAGCAACTCTTTGAAGAAGTTATAGATCGCGTAAGTCATTGGGGTACACCGGATAACCTGATGTTTGTCGTCGGTGCTACCCGGGGTGAAGCTTTTCTTAGGATCCGCAAACATGCACCCGATCATTTCCTGTTGGTCCCCGGCGTCGGCGCCCAGGGGGGATCGCTGCAGGAAGTATGTAAATATGGAATGAATAAAGACTGTGGTCTTTTGGTCAATAGCACGCGCAGTATTATCTATGCGTCCCCCGGTAAGGACTTTGCCGAAAAAGCACGGGAAGAAGCCTGGAAGCTACAACAGGAAATGGAAGCCGAACTGCTAAATGCAGGCATCATATAAAGGTGTGGACGAATATATACTAATTTGGTAGATTATATAGGGTTAATTGAAAATAATTTTTTACCTTTGCTTTGTTGTTCCAAAAGAATAGACAACATGTGTGGAGTGAACTATTAATTATTGAATAAAAAGTACAATAAAATTAAGTATGCTAAGCTTTCGAACAGAATTGGAAAATCCGGTTGTCCCGCAGGAGATCATTGATTTAGACAAGAATATCCGTTCCTATAGAGAGGGGAAGATCGTTGAAGATAAATTTAAATCCTTGCGATTGGCTCGTGGTATTTATGGTCAACGGCAACCGGGTGTCCAGATGGTACGTATTAAAATACCTTTTGGTAGGCTGACATTCAAACAGCTGCTTAAGATTGCCGACGTGTCTGACGAATATGCTTCTTCTAACCTGCATTTTACAACGCGCCAGGATATACAGATACATTACGTAAGTCTGGACCGTACACCGGAGTTATGGGCTAAACTATCGGAAGATGATATCACCATTCGGGAAGCCTGTAGTAATACGGTAAGAAACGTGACGGCTTCCTGCATCGCCGGAATCGATCCCGACGAACCGTTTGATGTAGCTCCTTATGCCCATGGTTTCTTTAAATATTTCCTTGGAAATCCTGTCAGCACCGATCTCGGACGAAAGTTTAAGTTTGGTTTTTCTTCCAGTGAGAAAGATACTGCACTTTCCTTTATCCACGACATCGGTTTTATTCCAAAAGTAAAATATGAAAATGGCGAAGAGATAAGAGGGTTTAAGGTCGTGTTGGGCGGTAGCCTGGGTGCACAACCTTATATAGGACAGTCGGTATCTGAATTTATGCATGAGGATCTGATTATTCCTTTTTCCGAATCCGTTATACGCGTGTTTGGTATATATGGCGAACGTGCTAACCGAAATAAGGCGCGTTTAAAGTTCTTGTTAAACAAAGTAGGCTTTGATGAGTTTGTAAAAATGGCTGCTGAAGAGCAGGTAGCCAATAAAGTTAAAAGCTACAAAATCGATCGTAACACCGTACAAGAACCTATTCTTCCCGAACCGGTAATAAACCAGGTCGACATCCCGGCAGATCGCCAGTTGGCTTACGAGCTGTGGCTGTCCACCAATATATTTGAACAAAAGCAAGCCGGTTTTCACGGCGTCTTTATTAAGGCAAAAACCGGCGATATGTCTACCGCTACAGCGCGCAAGCTTGTTGCCTCTGTAAGGCATATCATAGCCGACGATATGCGTGTCACCATCAACCAGGGATTATTGCTGAAATATGTTCGGAAAGAGAATCTTCCTGAATTATTCCTGGCATTGGATGCACTAGGGTTGACTGAACCGGGACATGACAGTATTGCCGACGTGACAACCTGCCCCGGAACGGATACCTGTAACCTGGGAATTTCTAACTCCATGGAATTGTCCCGCGTGTTGGAATCTGTTATATATGAAGAGTATGCCGACTTTGTGCACAACAAGGAGATCAAAATAAAAATCAGCGGCTGTATGAACAGCTGTGGACAGCATGGCATCGCCCATATAGGCTTTCATGGTAGTTCGATGAAAGTAAATGGAAAGATCATGCCTACGGTACAAGTATTGTTAGGCGGGGGAGCTGTCGGCAATGGTGAAGGCCGGGCTGCAGATAAAGTTATCAAAGTTCCATCGAAAAGAGCACCAGAGGTTTTGCGTACAATATTGAACGATTACCGTGCCAAAGCACACGACTATCAAAGCTTTCTGCATTACTATGATGAGTTAGGTAAGGATTATTTCTATCAACTGTTGAAACCTATTGCGGATCAAAGCACCGTCGTGGATGACGATTATATCGACTGGGGTCAGGAAGAGGAGTTTATACGGGCTATCGGTGTCGGCGAATGTGCCGGCGTCATCATTGACCTCGTAGCTGCACTGTTAACCGATTCGGAAGAAAAGTTATACCTGGCAAACCTGTCTATCCAGAATCAGGCCTATGCTGATGGCATATACCATACGTATAGTTCGTTTGTCAATGCTGCAAAAGCCATGTTGTTAGACAAACAGATACACAGCAGTACACAGATAGGAATTATTAAAGATTTTGATACCCATTTTGTGGATACGGGAGACTTTAACCTTGGTCAGCGCTTTTCGGAGCTGGTGCTTCAGATGAGTAAGAATGAGCCGACAGAAGACTTCGCAAAGACGTATTATGCACAGGCTCAACAATTTTTAGAACAAACGAAGGTACAACGGGAAGTTGTACTAGCAAAATAATCATGCAACAACAAAATAAACATATTGAACCAAAAGTAACATTAGTGGGGGCGGGCCCGGGAGATCCTGATTTGATTACCATGAAAGGTATAAAAGCCATACAGGATGCAGATGTTATTCTTTATGATGCTTTAGTCAATGAAGAGATATTGGAGCATGCGAAATCTACATGTACCAAGATATATGTCGGAAAGAGAGCAGAAAGACTATCGACCTCCCAAGATTATATCAATAAGCTTATGGTGGATTATGCGTTGACACATGGGCATGTTGTTCGACTAAAAGGAGGAGATCCTTTTGTATTTGGCCGGGGAGGAGAAGAGCTGGATTATATCCGTCAATTTGATATTCCGACAGCGGTCATTCCGGGTATTTCCTCGTCTGTAGGGCTTACGGGACTGCAACAGATCCCGTTGACATACCGCGGTATCAGCGAGAGTTTCTGGGTGATCACAGGGTCGACTTCCGACGGAAGATTGTCGGATGATTTATACAAAGCTGTCCATACCAATGCGACAGTGGTGGTATTGATGGGCTATTCGAAACTTCAGCAGATAATAGCTTTATATCAGGAAAATGGACGTGGCGAATTGCCTATCGCCCTGATCCAAAACGGGTCGTTGCCTACGGAGCGTATAGCAGTGGGTACAGTAGATACGATTTTGGAGGAAGTGCATAAGAATTTGCTTGGCGTACCTGCTATTATTATCCTGGGAGAAGTAGTGAGTAAACATCAATCCTTCAATAGATTGCGTCGGGAGATACAGTTGCTCGAAGTATAATGAACACCTTATTCCCTATATATGTTAAGATGGATCAAATCCGGACGCTGCTGGTAGGTGCGGGGCCGGTCGGGTTGGAAAAACTACAAGCCATTTTTCGCAATTCACCTCAGGCGCATGTACATATTGTGGCCGAAAGAGTAGACGAAGAGGTTCGTGCTTTTCTGACAGATAAGCCTACAGCTTCTTTAAGTCAGCGGAGTTTTGAGGCCGCGGACCTGGAAAATATAGGTTTAGTCCTTTTAGCGACCAACAACGAAAAGTTGAATGAGCAGATCCGACAATTAACAATAGCGCGGAATATATTACTCAATGTGGCCGACAAACCCACATTATGTGATTTTTATTTAGGTTCAGTGGTACAAAAGGGGAATTTAAAAATCGGTATTTCGACCAATGGCAAGTCACCTACGATGGCCAAGCGGCTGAAAGAATTTCTTCATGAAATCGTACCGGAGGAAATCGATGAAGCCTTAACATTGATGCAACAGATGCGCGATCAGTTAAAGGGCGATCTTCAGGAAAAAATTAAAGTACTCAATGCACACACACAAGAATTAGTCGATAAGAATAGATTATGATAGCGAGTTTAAAAAAAGAATTAGCAGCGTTAGATGCTCGCCAGATTATTCAATTTATTTCAGATAGATACGGCGATAAGGCGGTTTTCTCGACATCATTTGGTATTGAAGACCAGGTGATCACACATATGCTTGCCGAAGCCGGAACAAAAGCTTCTATTTTTACGTTGGAGACAGGCCGGCTATTTCCGGAGACATATTATGTATGGAACAGGACATTGGAAAAATATGGATTGCCTATAAAGGCCTATTATCCGGATACTGCCGCTGTAGAGCGTCTAGTGACAGAAAAAGGTCCTTCCAGCTTTTATGAAAGCGTGGAGAACCGCAAAGAATGCTGTTATATCCGCAAAATAGAACCTCTTAAACGGGCTATCCAGGGCTATGAAATCTGGATTACAGGTATCCGGGCAGAGCAGTCTGCCAATAGAGAAGATATGGATTTTGTCGAGTGGGATGCTGCCAACCAGATTATCAAAGTTCATCCTTTATTTCACTGGACCTTATCCGATGTAGAAGACTTCCTGAAACAACATCATGTTCCTTACAACCCGCTGCATGACAAAGGCTTTCCCAGTATAGGATGCCAGCCCTGCACAAGAGCCATACAGCCGGGAGACGATTTTCGTGCCGGCAGATGGTGGTGGGAAGACAAAAGTAAAAAAGAGTGTGGACTACATGCAACAAATTAAAATTAGCATAACCCTTGTAACATATTAAAATTAAGAATGGATTACTTAGATCATTTAGAAGCAGAAGCCATTTATATACTCCGGGAAGTTGCCGGACAGTTTGAAAATCCAGCGCTCCTGTTTTCCGGTGGGAAAGATAGTATTACCTTGGTTCACTTAGCGAAAAAGGCGTTCCGTCCGGGAAAATTTCCCTTTCCTCTCGTGCATATCGATACGGGCCACAATTTCCCTGAGACGATTGCTTTCCGGGATTGGTTGATCGAACAAACAGGTGAGAAGCTCATTGTGGGTCTGGTGCAGGACAGCATCAATGAAGGCAAGGTCATAGAGCAGAAAGGAAAAAATGCCAGTAGAAATCCATTACAGATCGTCACCCTATTAGATACCATCGAAAAGTATGGTTTTGACGCTTGTATAGGAGGTGCCCGTCGTGACGAAGAAAAGGCTCGTGCCAAAGAACGTATTTTTTCGGTAAGAGATGAGTTCGGCCAGTGGGACCCTAAAAGACAACGACCAGAACTATGGAATATATTCAACGGCAAAATCCATAAAGGCGAAAATGTACGGGTATTTCCTATCTCGAACTGGACCGAGCTTGATGTATGGAATTATATCAAGCGGGAGAATATAGCCCTTCCTTCGATTTATTTTAGTCACGAAAGAGATGTCGTTTTACGTGACGGACAGTGGATGGCAGCAGCCGATTGTTTGAATATCGACGCAGAAGATAGGGTAGAACATAGATCGGTGCGATTCAGGACAGTAGGTGACATGACCTGTACAGCGGCTGTAAGTTCGCGAGCTGTAGAATTGGACGATATCATTGCCGAAATAAAGGCCTCAACAGTCAGTGAACGGGGAGCGCGTATGGACGACAAAGTGTCCGAGGCGGCGATGGAAGAACGGAAGAAGCAAGGGTA
>JBEBVG010000088.1:0-12230 GCA_040392845.1 Sphingobacterium sp.
AAAAGAGAGGTAGGTCACTGTTTGGGTTGGTGTCGGTCACAAATCCAGAATACCAAAAACGGATTCGGGTCAAAGGATGAGGTGGAATTTGGTTTTTCCGATATCATCGCACTGTGTCAAGTTGGGTTGACCTATTAGTTTTTTGTAACGTCTTAACTATAATTTAACTAAGCAGATCGGTGGAGGTTGCACAGCATACTCCCCACCAATCACAAGCAACACCCTACAGATACGCTATGGTAAGCTTTTGGAAAGCTCGTTCAGCAATTTTTTTGCTGCGTTCAGATCCTCATTCCATCCTTCTCTCCTTTGTGCACTATTCAGTTTCTGAATTGCTGTGTCCAGTTTTTGCAATGCCACTTTATTATTTTGTTTTTCCAAAGCTTTCTTGACGATCTTAATCTTTTCGTAGTCCTGTATCCCTTCGACCATCCTTTCATAACGAATGGAGCTGCGCGCCTGTGGATACACGACATAGGTATCACCGGCAGGCCATCTCCTAAAGCGGGAGTCCTCCAAAGGGCGCTCCACCCAAGAGTTAAAAGCCCAACGAAGTACCCCATCAAAACCTGTCGCCATAGTATACCATCCCAGATAGGCGGATTCCGCAGGATCAGAAAACGTAAATTGATTCGGGAACGGATTCGAACAGTAGATATAGAATGTCGTATTGAGTCCTTTGCTTCTTCTCTCTATCAGATCTTCGGGCACAAATGGATTCTTGACCGAAATACTGATATCGCGGCTATTCGGATAGCGCCTATAAGTCTTTTGATTGTCCGCAAAGGCGACATTCAATTTCGGTGCGACCGAGCTTAAAAGTTCGAACGCGGCATCCAGGGATTTTCGGTCACGCTCATCCATCGCAATATTTGTGATATCCAACCAACCCTTTTTTTCCAAGTGCCGGACAAAATCTGGCAAAAAGTGGCCCCATAACTCTTTGAATATCGGTGTGCCCGGATCAGCCTTCATGTTGATCACATTACCCGTCGCCTCGTCTTTATAATGGACTTCGTTGTTCCATGGGATGAGGGAGTAACAGTTGATCATCTTATTGACTCCCATATCCATCATAAACTGCACCCAACGGTCAAAAACAGTATAATCGTAGGTCCACGTATCGTCCTTATGCTTTGTCCAAATGATCATATCTTCGTAAGGATCGAATGTCTGCACATTCCAGGGATCTTTATTCAATGTTGCTGTGATCACTTTTTGTCCCGCGTTTGCCAACATCTGCATCGTGGGCTTCATAGCTTCAAAATGACGGTCACTCCATACAGGCAAATTCTCTACCCTCGCTATAGCAGAAGGATGCTGCCATTGATCCAGGTGGAAACCCCACTGCGATGGCTCGGGCAATGTCTGGTCAATGACCTCAAGCGCTATCTCCAACGTTTTAGACTTTATACCCTTACCGGAGACCTGTATTTTCGAACGGTAATTGCCTGGGGCTGCCGAACGTGGGACCTCTACAGTGATCCATACCGGACGAACTTTCTTCGGTTCGAGATTAAAGTAGGATAGGTTGTCCAATATATCGGGCGAAAGCTTGGATGGATGATCTTCCGGTTTCCTAACGTTACAATTCGTGTAGGCCGAATCGGTCATGACGTAACGAACAAATCTCGCTTGGGCTATGTCCTTGGGAAGAACAGCTCCTTTATCCGAACGGAAATTCGTAAACCCAACTTGTACATTTTTAAGCTCTTCTCCTGTCCACAACAGCAATTGTGCAGAAAGCTTTTCCCCTTTCCATCCTACCAGCTTACCCGATGCCTGTATAGAAATATCGGGGAAAACCGATTTTGAAAATCTATGGTCAATGGAAACAAAGGAAACCTGCAAACCTTTGGATACCTTGGACCAATCAGACAAAGTATCTGCTGTAGGATCAGGCAATTCTGTAAATTGACCGTATATCAGTTTCTTTTTATGTTGTCCTTGCACGTAAGATATACTTAATAATAGTGCTATACACAATATTAAAAGCGTTAGACTCCTTCTTTTCATGTCAGTAATTTAATTGCCTTAATATTATTTCCTCCAATCGTATGTCAATATATTCGCTCTTCTATATTTATCGTTGCTAAGAGGAAATCCCCTTGACGCAAACGCCAAATAGATCCTATTACCTTTGATCTTTATCCCCTCTGCCTCCATATAACCTGTATTAGTGATGCCGACTTCTTCCAGTTGACCCATATCCGCAATCGCATTGACTTTTGTTCTCCCACAGATAACCTTCCCGTCCAAAGAAAACACAGTCACATAAGCATTTGACGGGCCATTTTCCGAATTGTTTTTATTGCCATCACCCTCATAAAACACCATATAATCTCCATCTACGTCAAAACCCTGAAAACTATAGGAGTTGACATCCGTTTTTTTATTGCTTCCCTTTGGCAAATGAAACGAAGAAACAGGTCGTAATTTACTCAGGTCGTACCCCCTCACCTGTCTGGTTTCTATACGTTCTTCACTTCCCAACTCTTCACCTCCGAGAGTCACCTTGACTTCAAACGACTCAGCCAGAAGTTTTTTCGCCTCACTGAGGCGGTAGAAATAAAAATACCGTCCCCCATCTTTAGTCGCACTAATGGCCAATACATCATTAGGGAGATCCAATGCTGGATGGACATTGTAAATCCCATTGTTTAAAAAGTATGTCTCTCCGGCATAACCATTTTCATATACTTTTCCGGATTCATACTTAATACGGGATACGGATCGCGAATCTTCGTATTCCGCCGTAGCAAGATTCTTGCTCGCATTGCTAGTGACCCACACGTAGACTTCTCCGTTTTCTTCCTCTATGGCAATATTGCTCCCATGTCCAAAATATTTCAAGGTCATGTAATCACGCTGTGCATCCTGGTTGGCACGCCCTTTCAGGATATAGAGTTCATGGGATTTCGTCTTGCCCTGGACACGCCCCGATACAGCCCCAATTTGGGAATAGTAGATATTGCTCTTGGTATCGATATCAAAACTCTGCATCACACGCAAGGGCGCCTTCAGCAAGACATTTTTGCTGTAGACCTCCGTCTGTAACAACGATTTTTCTAAAAAACTCAAATTTATATCTGCTCTCTTTTGATTGTTCGAAAGAAGAGAATCCGGCGTAATAGCTATGACGGTACCATAGGCGACAAAAGAGAAAGAAAAAAACAATATTACTTTTTTTAACATAATTATATTATTGTCTTGTTACTAAGTCATACCTAAATATATTCGCCCGCCTATTATCATCGCTCGTAGCAACATACCCTCTGGACGCAAATGCTATATATACTTTATTATTAATGATTTTTATACCCTCTGCTTCCATATAGCCCGTTTTTGTAATCCCCTCATCGTGTAGATCATCCAGATTAGCGATTGCTTCGACAGGAGTCCTGTGGCAGAGTATCTTGCCTGTCAATGAAAAGACTGTCACATAGGCGCCGGAAGGTCCATTGATGATATTGTTCTCATTGCCGTCTCCTTCATAAAAAAATACATATTTGCCATGTACATCAAAACCCTGAAAGCTATACGAATTAATATCTGTCATTTTATTTGATCCTTTTTCGATAAAAAATGTCGATAGGGGCTTCAATCTGCTAAGATCATAACCTCGGACATTTCTCGTGATAGTCTGTTGGTCAACTCCTGTCTCTTCACCACCTACAATAACATCGAAAGTAAAATCCTCCAAAGCCAGTTTCTTCGCTTCGCTCAGACGATAGAAGAAGAAATATCTTGTCCCGCTCTCGGTAGCTGATATAGCAAGTACATCGTTCTCAACGTCCAATGCAGGGTGTGTATTGTACAAGCCATTATTCAAAAAGTAGGTTTCGCCGGCATGCCCGTCTTCATAGACCTTGCCACTCTCATACTTAATACGGGAGACCGAACGTGACGCATCATACTCCAAAGTAGATGTGTTTTTTGTCCCGTTGCTGTTGACCCATACATATATCTCACTATTCTCTTCTTCTATAGCAATATTGCTTCCATGTCCAAAATATTTTAAGGTCATAAAATCACTGGTCGTATTTACATTGGCTTTTGATTTTAGGATATAAATTTCATGTGACCTAGATTGCCCCTGAATATTCTGATTGACTGCACCCAATTGTGAATAATAAATATTCTCGTTGGCATCGATATCAAAGCTTTGCATTACACGCAATGGAGCCCGAAGCAAAACATTCTTACTATATATCTGTGTATTGGGCAATGATTTTTTGAAAAAATTCAGATCAATATCAACCTGATCCTGATTACAGATACCGGAGTAAGCACACAGATCCTCTTCGTTGATATGCTCCTTACCTTTGCATGCCCATAATGAAGATATGAACAGCAAATATGTCATTTTTTTAAACATGTCAAATTATTTGTATAGTATATAAATCTCATTTAAAACATCCCGACAAGCTAACAAATGTGGAAAGGTCGAAGGGTGACCACTAACGATAAATCGTAAAATCATCAATCAGCAACCTTCCATTAGCGATGGAAGGATCATCCTTTCCGTCGAGTCCAAATTTTATCACCCTAAAACGAACAGGGCCTTGTATATTGAGCTTGTCAAATGTAGCTGTCCGCTGGCTTTTGCTAAAGGACGTAATCTCCTTTCCTGCTTCCTGCCACGTCTTTCCGCTGTCTATCGAGTACTCCAGTGTCCACTTACAGGCAGGGTCATTGCCATAAGACGCATGTTTTACAGTGACTTTAGACACCCCATCCGGTACATCAAACATCATCTGCAAATAAAGAGGTTTGGCATTTTCTTTATTAAATTGCGCACCTTTTGTACCATCTTCTGTTATTGCCCTGGCTCCGGTTTTTGACACAAGTGTCACACCGTTAAGTTTCCAGGTTCCCGATTTAAGTTCTACCAAAGCCGTAGCATACTTATCCTTGGTTTCTTCTGTATCAAATTTTTCCGGGAAATTTTCATAAATCTTTTTTGACTGTGCAAACACACCTGTCGTTGTCAAAAAAAGAAGAACCATCAATTGAATGCATGTTAATGATTTCATGTTTTAAATTTATATTATTGATAAATAGCAAAATTGTCAAAATTCAACCTTCCATTATTTCCCGATGGGGAAAGAACCTTGTATATTCTGAAACGAACTGGCTCTGTAATACCCAAATTCTCGAATACCGCCTTTCGTTGAGCATTCACAGACGCAAGTATTTCCGGAGCAGTCGGTATCGTACCGTCACCTATACTCGTAGGTGTAGCGGGTATCCAATCTGACGATGATGCCGTCTTGTATTCCAATCGCCAGGTCGGAATCGCATCTGTACCATATCGACCATAATCTACCGTCACTTTTGAAGCACCATAAGGCAAGTCATAATTCATTTCAAAAATTGCAACAGCATTTTGGTTCATCTGTAGCCCTCTGTTTGGAGGTGTCGAAGCAGGAGAATTCGTAATCCCGTTACGACTGCTTGTCCAAGATGCAATAGTGGTCTGATTCAATGTATAACCTCCTGAATTAAACGTCACAACACCTGTAGCATAAGCATCTTTTACGACATCTGTAATAAATTCTTCGGGAAAACCGCTATACAATGCTCCCGGCGTATATTTCTCGTCGTCTTCATCTTCTCCTGTTTTCGGATTCTCAAAGACAGCGAAATTGTCAATGCTCAGTCTTCCATTATTGATATTTACATTATTCGCGCCACTTCCATTACCGATCTTATGTACCCTAAACCGAACCCGTCCGGTGATATCCATCGGGATAGATATGTATTGCTTCACTTTGGATACCGCCCAATAGGTGTTCCCGATCTGAGTCCAGGTTCTTCCCATATTCTTGGAGTATTCCAATGCCCATTCGGCAGGCTTATCGTTGGCATCGCCATAGCTGCTGACCCACAGACCTACCTTAGACGCTCCTTTCATCACATCGAATTGCATTTCCAAATACACCGGAACGGTTAAGTTTTGTTGAAAACGGACCGCATTTGGTGCACTAAGCACCCTGTCATTATTAGCATCCCCTAATCGAATATTAGTCAAAGACCAAGGTCCCGTCGTAAAGGTCACCACGTTATTAGGTACTTCCGGAGTGTTCATATTATAATCAGGCTTGAATGATGTCGGATGTGCATCGAATGTCTCCGGGAAACCATCGTATATTCTACCACTTGGATCCTGCAGATCATCTTTATTACGTGGCCACAAGGTTAGCCTTTCCTCTCCATCAACAATATATCTGTATGGAATAGCCACATAGTTTGCCGTCTCCGGCATTTCGACATCTGCAAATTCCGCTGTAGATTTAGTCACCAACATAGCAACTCCCATGCCGTCTACGATATCTTTATTACCTTCATACAGTTCGCCTGTAGCAGGTTTATTTCTGAAACTGACCGAATTGACATAAACTAGTGTACTTTCAAATTTGTCTGGGTTCTGGGCAATATCTCCCAAAGTGGTAAAAGTCTCGGTCAAGGGATTATTCGTCGAAACCCGGGTGATAGCTCCTGACGATATATTCGTCAACTGCAATATTCCGTCAAATTTCCTAATGCTACTACCATCGATATTGACAATGACCGAATCGCCGGGAAGAAATTTATCCGCTTCACTACCAATATGCAAATTAATACCTCGAATTACATTTCTCTTATAGTTTTGTAAAGTGATGGTTCCTTCCGGTAGATTGCGCCCATCAGGATCTGAAATAACTACCCCGACAAGATATTCAGCGCCAACCAAATTCGTGCCCCGGTCCAACTTTACCTCTTCTCCTTGGTATATCTTTCTTACATCCCCTATAGAGATAATAGGACTTGGGTAAAACTCCCCCGCTTCCTCATTAAGGGTTCTACAAGAGCCCATCAATACGATGAGAAAAACGAAAATGAATAGATTATGTATATTTTTCATAATTGTACAATTGATATTATGTGTATATTTATGGTTTTTGCCACCATACCTGTGTGTAGATTTCATCCGGACCCTGGGCCGCTACAGCCTTGGCATAGTTATCCCCATTTGTCGCCTGCACATAGATAGGATAATTCAACCGTGCGGGCATGACTTTATTATTTTTAAGTCCTGCACCCTTTGGCAAAACAGGATGTCCTGTCCTTCTATATTCAAGCCAGGACTGCACATCTGTAAAGAAAAGGGCATAATACTTCTGTTGATGGATCATCTCCAACTTCTGCTCTAGGGAATAATCATCGTCCCATACAAATTCACCGTTATTCAGATATTCCGGGCTTGCGGTAAATCCCCACAGCGCAATCGCATTCGTAATACCGCTCTGATAATAAAATGATGGTATCCTGGCCGTAATCCATTCCCGGGAAGCCGCTTCCGCTAATATAAACTGTATCTCAGCAAAATTCATGATATTTCCCAACAGAGGTTCTGATTGCAGGGCCGTAGGCATATAGGATCGTGCACGGGGTGCAGTTCCTTCTGCGTATCCGCTTTCTACACCCGCATACTCGCCCTCTGACAAAGTTACCCACTTTGCCAACCTCGGATCTCCCCAATCGACCAATCTATCGACAAAGAAACTGGCAGTTTTGGGATTATACCAATCCGCAGGTTTCCATGTCGCAAAAGGAGAATTGTAAGGCGCGACACCTGTCCAACGAAGTATAGCCGATTCAGCATTAGAGCCGATAATGGGATATTCACCGGGCTTTTCATCCACTATTTCCTTGATTTTAGCTATAGCAAACTCAGCAACCTCCCCCTTTGCGGATACACGCAACAACAATCTTAGATAAAGTGAGTTTGAAAATTTTCTCCAATTCGCTACATTTCCACCATAAACAGGATCGCTCGTAGCCAAAATATTTGTCCCTTCTTTCAACAACTGGTTGGCCTGTTCCAGTTTATCAAAAATATCCAGATAAATATCCTTCTGTTTGTCAAAAGCCGGCATCATAATGCCTTCTTTTGCCTTATTCGAATTGAAATACGGCACGTCCCCATAAGTATCCGTCAGCATCGAGTAGACCCAGGATTGGCACACCAATGATATCCCCATATATCCCTTTGTGTTTTCATCCGAGCTATTGATCTCTTCGGCAAAGGTATAGATGTCCTTGAAATTGGTCAGTTGTCGATACCATGAGTTCCACAAATAATCGGCTACATTCTTACGAATATCGTATCTGAAAATTTTTCCATCCGTATCTCCCATATTTACAGTCACCTGCATCAGCTCATTGGTCAGGTTTTGGCTTCGTCGCATGTTGGCGCTTACCGTCTCGACCAGAGCCGGAGCCAAAAGATTTTGAGGCAATACATGTTCTGATGTGTTCGGATTCGTATTGAGTTCCTTGAAACCTTTCTTACAGGAAACTGATACTCCTATAAAAACAACAAGCAACGCCTTCATCAAAAAATATCTTTTCATATCTATTATTTTTAAAAACCAACGGTCAGATTAATACCAAAAGTTCGTGTGGATGGAAACTGAGCGATTTCGTACCCCTTGAGTATCTCCGTCCCGCTCAACGCCCCAAATTCAGGATCAAAAGCCGGCCAATCAGAAAAAATCAACAGGTTTCTTCCATATACTCCTATTTTCGCCCGTTGCAAGCCCAACCGCTTTGCTTGTGCCGCGGTCAATGTATAATCAATTTTTGCTTCCCTAAACTTAATAAAGTCGGTAGAATACGTGCTCCCTTCGATATTGTCCCTTCCCGAATGGGCATTGTGATATGTCCATATATCTTCGGCTATTACCGTATTCGGTATGTAACTTCCGTCTGGTGCTAGCATGACACCTTTACCGATCAGTCCATTGTAACGCCCTGGCAACGTATTCTTCGTCTTGCCCTGCTCTGTCATAACCGCCTGTGTCAATGAATAAGCTACAGCCCCGAATTGTGCATCGAACAAGAAATTCATCGCAAACTGTTTGTATTTAAACTGATTCATCAAACTTGCTTTCCATCTTGGTGTCGTATTACCAATGTACATCAGATCGTTAGAAATCAAAGGATATCCATTTTCGTAGACGACTTGTCCATCCGGTGATCTCACATATCCTCTGCCGTACAGATCGCCCATACTTCCGCCTATGGTCGCCATGACTCCGCCTCTACTTCCGGGGCCATTCTGCAACATCAATTGTGACAAGCTATCCGTCAGCTCCACCACTGTATTCTTATTGGCAGAAAAGGTCGCGTTGATGCTCCAGGTCAGCCCTTTATTCACTTTGATAGGTGTACCGTTCAACGCGATCTCCACACCCTTATTTTGCACCATACCGGCATTCACGACAGCCTTTCCCATACCGGAAGCCCAGTCTACCGTAGTTTCTAATATCTGATCATAAGTCTTACCATCGTAATAAGTCACATCCAAACCTAATCGGTTACGGAAAAACTGGATGTCTATACCGGTTTCATAGCTGATTGTGCTCAACGGCAATAAGCCCTCATTAGGCAAAACAGTGGGATTGGACAACGCCCCCCCAGGATACAGAGGGTTAGGCGTATAGGTCAGAGATGTTCTATATGGAGTAGACGAGCCGCTTCCAACTTTTGCCACCGATCCTCTCCATTTTAAATAATTGATATTTTTTGGCATCACAAACATCTCTGATATGACTGCACTTAGATTTAAAGAGGAGTAAATCGGAATAGCAACATTTGCATCACTTGTCGGGCTAGCCAATACGCTGCTCCAATCCTGTCTTGCGGAGAAATCTGCAAAAAGATAATCCCTATATCCTGCCGTAACCAATCCATAGAAACTGTTAATAGCTCTTGATGCCCTATAAGGTAAGGGATTTAACACTCCGGCACTATTGGCCAAGGTAAACACCCCGGGATATAAAAGTGAATCTGCACGAAGCTCATCCCTGATATAGTTATTGCGTTGCGATGATCCTCCCAAGGAGGCCGACATTTTGAAATCCGGACTGATTTCCCGCTTATATTGCACCATAAAGTCACTGTTCAATTCCTGCGAAAAGATATTTTGTGTCCGATACATTCCTTTTTTAAAGCGTTCAGTATCGTAAGGGCGCTGCTGCGAGCGATGGTCATAAGAAAAATCCATCGCCGTGCGCACGGTCACACTCAAATCGGGAGTAAAAAGATATTTTGCCGAAACATTCCCTGTCATCCCATGACGATTTCCTTTATTCAACATTTCATAAGCAATTAGATAGGGATTGTCCGGTTGGCTACTGTATGGATAGCTTGCTTTCCTGTTTTCCTGCCCCGGTATCCAATACTCCTTGAGCCAATCCAATGAAGCATTGGGTTGCCAAAATATATTCCAGTACATAATAGTCTGGTTATTATAACCTGAAGAGGGGAGATTATCGCTTTTCTTATTGGTATAGTTCACTTTTGCAATGACCTCAATCTTAGACGTAGGCTTGGAGTTTAAAGACAATGCGACAGTATTCCGATCATAGCCCGTATTGGGTATGATCCAACTGTTTGTAACATTGGTCGCCGAAAAACGAGCCCTTGTTCTCTCACTTCCCCCGTCCAATGTAACGGTGTTTGTAAAGGTCTTGCCGACATCAAAAAAAGCTCGGGTATTTCCCTCGTAAGGTACCCAAGGTGTCCTCTCCTTGGCCTGAGTATGCGTCACGGGATCGTATTGGAAAAAATATTGTCCTTCAAACTTAGGCCCCCAGGCCGAACTCGTCGACCTCGTACTGGTTCCATCGACGGTATTGCCAAAAGAATAATAGTCAGCTCCATCCAGCCCCTGCCCATACTCGTACTGTATATCCGGCCATCTGTTTACCGCTTCTATCGAAGTATTCGAATTGACCGTTATACCGATTCCTTTTTGATTGGGCCTACCCGACTTTGTGGTGATCATGATAGCCCCATTGGCTCCTCTATAGCCATAGAGTGCAGCCGCACCCGGACCCTTTAATACCGTCACACTCTCGATATCTTCCGGGTTGATATCGTTCAACCCTGTACCGTAATCCACAGGAGTCTCATCCGCACCGGCATAATTGTTAGAGCCGCTAGCCGTAGCACGGCCACTTCCGCCATTGATAATCACACCATCCACAACGATCAAGGCTTCATTGTCTCCTTGAAGATCCTTCTCCCCCCGCAAGATAATGCTATTTGACCCTGTAGGTCCGGCATTCGAGCGAACTAAGTTCAAACCTGCCACTTTCCCCGAAAGCGCATCGGTCCAGTTGTTGGATAAAGCATCTGTTAAATCCTCACCCTTTACGGTAGTCGTCGAGTAGCCCAAAGTTTTCTCTTGCCGTTCGATACCCAATGCCGTCACGACGACCTCATCTATTTCGGTAGTGGAAGGAATCATGCTAATCACCAAATTCGCACTAGCGTCATTAAACTGATAACTAAGCACTTCATAACCTATAAAGCGAAAAAAACCTCTCGTCCCCTTTTTAACCTTCAACGAATAAAAACCTTTCACGTCGGTCACACTAAGGGTTTTCTTTTGAATATCCTCGATTCTGACACCCACGAGTGGCTGTTGTGTGGAGGCATCCACCACATATCCCTGGACGGAAAGTGTCTCATCCTTATTTTGGGCAGAAACCTCTAGATTCAGTACAATAAGTGAAAGGATAAAAAAAACTAAAAAACTAATCTTAAAGCACTTATAATAACCAAATATAGGGACATGGACCTCAAATTTAAGTTCTGTGTCAGCCCCGCAACAGCTTTCTTGAGCTTTCTTTAAAAAGATATTCATATGCTAAATATTTAATAGAAATTGATTTGATTTTGAATATATCGCACTTCAATTCATAACTGGTACCCTTTAAATACTAGAAAGTATGCCTTGTCAAGCTCCTACTTATCAAGTCTTATCTAGTATTCTCAAGACAAACATAAAAAATAAAAAAAGTAAAAACAAAATAAAAAAGTAAAAAAACGAAATTTAGAAACAAAACGAACTTGAAATATCGATTTTGATTTTTTTTATATTGCGATACAATTTCCATTTCACAAGCCCAGGCCGCCTGTACAAAAAATATATTTAAGAGGAAATTAGGTTTAAATAAAAAAAGGGGTCCCCCGAAAGGATACCCAAAAATAGCGCGAACCTTATAAATGAAACGATTACTTGCGCCAACCAGCTGCGCAGGGCTTGCGCTATGCCGACTGACCTAATGATATTCTGATCACAAGCGCCTTCCAAAAAGCCTACTTAGCCACAACCACCTCCACACCATGCTCCTCCAACAGCTTGCACATAGATGGAGATATACCCTCATCTG
>JBEBVG010000089.1:0-12217 GCA_040392845.1 Sphingobacterium sp.
CAAGGTGCTGATGAGCTGGTTTTCCTTGATATTACAGCTACGCATGAAAAGAGGAAGACGACTATAGACTTGGTCAAAGCTGTCGCACGGCAAGTCAATATTCCATTCACTATTGGAGGAGGTATTAACGAATTGGCAGACGCCGATATTTTGTTAAATAATGGTGCGGATAAAATATCCATTAACTCAGCGGCTGTCCGAAATCCACAGCTTATTGATGACCTCGCGCGGGCCTTCGGGACACAATTTGTCGTCGTCGCCGTGGATACGCGTCTTATTGACGGAAGGAATTATGTACACTTGAGAGGTGGACGGGACAAGACGGAGATCGAAACCGAACATTGGATTAGAGAAGCCGAAGACCGAGGTGCAGGCGAAATCCTGTTGACATCTATGGATCATGACGGCACTAAGAATGGTTTTGATAATGCCTTGTTGAAAAAGATTAATGACCAGCTTCATATTCCGTTGATAGCATCTGGAGGTGCTGGAAATCAACAACACTTTGTCGATGTATTTCAACAAAGCAATGTAGATGCCGCCTTGGCTGCTTCGGTATTTCATTATGGAGAAATCTTGATTCCTCAATTAAAAGAAACGTTAAGAGCAGATGGAATTGTCGTGCGGTAATATATATTAAACATTAAAATGATGATAGATTTTGCAAAAGGAGATGGCTTAGTTCCCGTAATTATTCAAGACACCCAGACATTGGAAGTCCTGATGTTAGGGTATATGAACGAGGACGCCTGGCAGAAAACTCAAGCAGAAAAAAAAGTTACATTTTTTTCGCGCAGCAAGAATAGGTTATGGACTAAAGGTGAAGAGAGTGGTAACTTTCTGCATGTCGTGAGCTATCATATCGATTGTGATCAGGATACCCTACTTATACAAGTACAACCGGAAGGTCCTACCTGCCACACCGGATCCAGAAGTTGTTTCAGTACCGATTTTAACCAAAACTTTCTGCTGCAATTGGAGCGCATCATCGGCAATCGGTATGCCTATCCCACAGAAGAATCTTATGTCAACAGATTGCGAAATAGAGGATTGAATAAAATCGCGCAGAAGGTAGGCGAAGAGGCTGTGGAGACTGTTATCGCAGCTTTAGCGCAATCTGAACAAGAATTTATAGACGAGACGTCTGACTTATTTTTTCACCTATTGGTACTTTTAAAAGAGAAAAGTGTTCCTTTAGAACGCATAGCCAAAAATCTCGAAAGTCGCCACCAATAGTTTTATTAACCGGACTGTCAGGCGCGGTCCCTTAACAAACGAAGGGGGAAATCATGGATATTGTATTACAAGATACGTTAACAGGGCACCAAAATCCTATTTACATATTAGAGAGTGATGAGGTCAACGGGATTCTGTATTCTGCCGGTAATGATAAAGGGGTTGTAGAATGGGATTGGAATACGCTGAAGTTTCGGAGGATATTGTGTGCGGTACAGAGCTCGGTTTATGCACTTCATGTTATTCCGAATACGGACTTCCTTGCCGTAGGTATGCGCTCAGGAGAAATTTATATTGTAGATACGATTCAACAAACCTTGCGGGCAAAGTTAAAGGTTGATTCCGGTGCTGTCTTTTCAGTCAAATCGTTGCCCGGTAAGCAAGAACTTATTGCTGTAGGAGAGGAAGGTAAAGCTTATATATGGAGCTTAGCGAATTTTGAATTGTTGTACACCTTCAAAATTGCAGATACGACGGTACGGGTCATTGCTATTGATGAAGATGCACAGTTCCTGGCATTTGGGGATAAGAATGGCTATGTGCATATAAGCAATACAGAGGACTATCATCCCGTGGCTGTGAAACAGATACATGAGAAAGCGATCACCAGTCTGTGTTTTATGCAAGGAAGCTTGTTCAGTGGAGCGAGGGATGCTAAGATGTACAAGCTTTCTTATCCTGGCTTAGAAGTACAAGCCGGTATTACTCCCCATATGTTCACTGTCTATGGTATCTTGGATCTGAATAACTCCTCCTGCTTTTCGACAGTAAGCCGTGATAAGACCATCAAAATCTGGAATCAAGACCTTAAGTTGCAAAAAAACATTTCCCGAGACAAAGGTATCGACTCCCATTTTCTTTCTATTAACAGTCAGGCGTATCATCATCAACTAGGTCTGCTGGCTACAGCCGGTGATGACAAGATGATAAAGATATGGCGACTTAGCTACTGAAACATTATCCGAAGATTAAGCCCAAAATACGTGTAGGAAGTCGCATAGTTTTGCGAAGTATATGGCCTAACCGCATTCGAATTATAAAACAACCGCAAATTGTAATACTGGTTAATCGTATAATCCAATGAAGGACTAAAGGAGATATTTTTGTTTCCTCCTGAAACTTCTGCCTGATTGGTATCGGATCTATATACGACTGTTTTCCGGTCGTTAAGCGAAAAATCAACTTTAAAATTAACATCATTTGTCCATTTACGATCTTCGAATAATCCGAAAGGAAGGCGTACATTAGCCTTACGATACCCTAATCCAAAGACAATAGATTCTTCCGCCATCATGGCCATTTGGCTATTTTGGAGACTCAGGTTCATGTCTCGTGTTTTCCGGTATTCCGAGTTTAGCGACATATTGTTCGGTAGCCTTATATCGACCCCGATCAGCGGTATAAACCGGTCAACCAACGTAATTTGATTATATTGGTTTTTAGGTAGGAAGTTCTCATTTACATCCTTCTCAGTCGGTATACCATTTATCTCCTGATAACGTAATACCGAAGTATATCCACCTATCACATATTGGGATTGGTAAGAGTGGTTAAGGTCAATAGATGATATAATATCCTCCAGACCGAGAAGGGCACTGAGTCCATTAAAGGTTATACGCCAGTTCGGTAGCGGGATCCGTGGTTGGTTGTTCAGTCTGGTCTCGCTGATATCCTGGCCCAGGTAGGTGGATAGGAATGCATTGACAACAACATCTTGCTGTGCCTTACCAAATCCATCAGCATAGGTCGGTGTCGTACCTTGCCCTGTTTGATGACCCAGCTCCTGGGAGGCCAACAAGCTATTTTCTTCAAACTTTCGAAACAGTTCATCGCTGTTCTTAAAGGACGTGCGGATCGCTATCTGAGAAATTGTATAGTTACCCGTCATGTAGGGAGTTGTACTTTCTAACTTCTTGGTTACGGGATCGAATTCCATCGTAGAAGAATAGTTGTAGTTGTCCACCCGGGTAGACGACAGGTTAATACGTAACCCTTTAATAGGCTCAAGATTTGCTGTCGCCGACAGGTTTTCCGCATATGTCTTTGTATACATATTCGTCTGCATCGGATCGCCGGACAACCAACCGCTGTTGGCTGCTTTCGTCAATATATCTTCCTGGCTACCGAAGAGAAATCCCCAGCCTGGTGCATTTGCGTCAAAATCATAACCCAAGATATTGCTTTTTGGGGAATACCCCGGTAAGAAAGTTCCTTCTAAACGGGTGTAAGCGGCATTTACCTGACGCACGGACGTCAACAGACCGACCAGGAAGCCTTTTGTGCCCTTCGCTCCTCTACCCGAGTTCTGCCGTAAAAATTTAAATTTGTTATAGAGCGCTGTAAAGTTGAGGGTAGGGTTGATTTGAATAGTTCTATTGTTGAGTATACTGTTACCCAGGTCAATGTCGTCGTTTTGTAGAGATAACAATGGCTCACTCTGCCAATTGAATTGTGTACCATACCGTGCTGTAACATCTACCCATTCCAGATAAGGTATTTTTTTGATCGGGAGGTTGTACGTGATATTCATCATGTGGCTATAGTCCGTCGTCCGTCCCATCTTCCAGAAATTGCTCCATAATGTATCCCTTTTTATACCATCCAATCTGCCTTCCGGTTCATCGATGATCGAGTAATTGGTTGCATTAAAGTCGAGCCGCAACGACTTTGTCAAATCCCAGCTTATACCATAGATACGGCTCATGTTAAAATTCTTATTGTAATAAGTGGGGAGTACATTATTTGTGGAGTTGTCCCGGAAAGTATTTTCGTTGTATACACGGTTGACTTCCATCCGGAAATTAAGCAAAGACGGCATTAGGTTGAAATTGAAGTCTTTGATAATGTCGAGATGTTTTGACTTTATTTTTTTGAAAGGCTCAAAGAATCGACTCGATGGATTGCTGAATGTATAATCCAGTAAGCCTCTATAATTTTTTTGCAGTGATGTAGCCGTATTAAAATCCCGGTGATAATATTCATTGAAAGCATACGATAGACTAAAGTTTTCAACGTTCCATGGTCTAAGCGGGCTCTCATTGTTCATTTTGATTTTACGGATATTGTTGAAGCTAAACGATCGCCTGGTCGTATAGTCCTGTGCCAGTCGTAACAATGAATCACGTTGACTTTGTGACATATGATCCAATGCATCATCTAACCGGATATCCGGTGCATAGGGATTATATTCCGGCGTAGCGGTTTTATTGGAATAGTTGAAATAAAACGGTATCACAATACCATGGCGGGGATGAAAGAATTTACCTAGCTCGGCATTTGTCGTAATATCGAAAAACATGTTGTCTGCACGTTCTCTTTCACCGATACGTTGTGATAGGGCACCAAAGCCTATCGTTGATTTGGTGCCGGAAATAGCCACGTTGGCAAAGTCCGCCAATTTCATATCGAGCCGAGCCGTTGCTGCCCATCCGCCTTTATCGTCAAAGTCCGTAAGCCGTAGTTCATTGAACCAGAATTCACCACTTATATCCGATCCATTGTCACCAGCATTACTTGTCGATGATCCCTGCAGCGGATTTCGCACACCGATCATATAGTATCTTACTTTCGATATATCCGGCGTACCAACAATAGTAATGCGGTTATTGCCGTCCATATATTCAAAAGGCACATTCAAAGGCCACGGCTGTCCGGCCAGAGTCGCGTTCTCACGGGCTAGCTTGGCATCCTGGAACAGCTGTATGCGAATATTCATACGATTTTCCTCCGGCCATATCAGATCAGGAGAAGAGGTGCCATATGGCGTGATCCGCAGCGGCATATCGTATTCATAGTAATTATTTTTATCATCTGTACCCACACGGACAAATGCCCGCACATCTCCGTTGTTAAGATATTCACCTTCCGCGTGGATAAACATCTCCAATCGACCGTAAGGACGAAAATCATGAGAAGCGGTCTTAAAAGTTGCACGCCCGTATCCATCTTTCAGATTTTGTACGTCAATACTCAACGCTTGCTCATTGAGCTGTACATTGAGATTGTTGTTAGCGATATCAATCTGTCTGTTGATTCCAGGAGGCACAACATAAGGAATAGGTTCTCTTTTTCCATTTTCCTCAATGCTGACATTAGCCACATTAAATGTAGATCCATCATCTGGTACAACAGCCCCAAGACCTGGATCTGCTATGACCTTATCCGCAACTTGCTCACTATTATATTTACGCCAATCTCCCCGAACGAATTGTAACCTTCCGAAGCGCACTATCGACGTATCTGCAAAATTGGTCATGAACATACGGACAAAACGTATGGATTTAAAATCCTGTATATTGCCTTCCCGGCTTTCAAATTGACTAAGCGGGATACGGATTTTGTACCATTTTGTATCCAGGTAAGTGCCGTTGACATTTGCCCGTGTATTTACTTCATCGACGATAAAATTCTGTCCTACGACCATATCCTCCGGACGGATAGACAACTTATACTCGTAATATTCATCCACCTCATTCATCGAATTGTCCCTGTTGATATCTTCTCCATCAGGGGTAAGCGTGTTGGCCGAGTTTTCGACACCAAAATCTTCACGCGATTGATTGCTCGTCCGTGTGTTTCCCTGGGTTCCGTTATAATGTTGATAACGTTCCAATATGCCTACATTGCGATCGAAATGATCGCCGCGGAAGTATACATAATCATCGGAAGAAGGGTCTGTGTTGAGTTTGGCATAAGCACTTGGGTTTAAGATACCTTGCATTTGTGCCAGGAATGTGGTATGGAAAGAACGTTCTTCCTCGTTTGTCAGTCCGTCGAGTCCCACATCCTGATAGAGGCGGCTGGCATCACTATTTTCGAATGCCTGCACCACCGGCTGGTTTTTGATAACATAACCCCAGGCGGTCTGATCTACATTCGATTTGTCACCGGTAGGAGACAAGCCATTTTCCAAGGACTTACGTCCATCTTTGAGAATGTCTTCTGAAATATTACCGATATTGATATAGATATCGCCCCCCTCTTTGTTGGGATTTGTCAATGTAGGATCCATCATCCACATTTCGAGGAACTCAATATTCTGCGCCTCAAAATCGGTCTGGTCGATTTTACGCATAATACCGCCCCAGCGTGTTTTTGGATTTACCAGTGTACCATCAGGATTTACACCTGTAGTATAGTTGTATGGACCGCGGAGTGTAGGATAGTAAGCCAGATCCAGTGTCGGTAAGAAAGCATCGCCTCCGGTTTTGATTTCCCGAAAAGGAAATATTTCTTTCTCGGTGACTTTTCGGGTACGGTGGTCCATGAGAAACTTCATATCCACCCGCGGATTGAGATCTGTATTTTGATAGAATACCGGGTCAATATTATAAAAAGCAAGATGAGCACGATTGTAACCATAACTTAGATCGTCCGTGAGCTGAGATTCGGGAAACAACCTTGGTGTACCGGATATCTGCCAGTTTTGATATCCTTTTATATCGATATAAGAGACACTGTATTCAAAATTGTCAATATAGGTCGTACCTGTATTGCTGTTTGCTGTATTTAGTCCTCTGGGATGCCCCGGGATCAGCTGGGCAAACTCGCCGTAGAAACTAATATGAGACTCTTCTTTGGTACTGATGAAAGGAAGTTTGTCTACCATTCGGGTCAACCAACGGGAAGGAGCATTGTAGGTTATATCAGCACCCAACATCGTGTTAGAGATTGGCTCCTGCCCAATACTTACTTTTTCCGATAGAGGCTTCTCCGTCAGCTTCATGACCGTAGCTCCGACAAACAGGTTTTTATTGGCCATGTAGTCAAAGCGGCCTCCTATCAACGATTTTTGTTGTAAGCCGAATAGTGTTTCATCTTCGATCGATATTGTTATGGGTTGTCCCGACATGACCAGGGCCGGATTCAGGATGCGTAAGTTGCCCATCGTATAATCGATATTATAATCCGTTCCCTCCTCTAATAGCATACCGCCAGCCATAACTTTAATGGAGTTAGGCCTGGGGTTTATTATCCCCAGCTGGAACTCTGTTCCCGAGTTGGAGCTGTATCTTCCCTTAAGTCTATACCGGTTTTTGTTTGGAAATTTTTGTTGGGCATCCGTTTGGGTATGTGTGTATAGCTCCGGAAAAGTATATTTTTCGATTAAAGCCGTCTCTCCGCTGGCAAATTGATCGGCAAGGTCATTGCCGAAAGGTTCGACCACAGGGAAAATCAGTTTTCCACGTTGGGTCTCAATCGTAATATCAGGAAGAAAGTCAAAAAGACCGTCGGATCCCACGGCCTGGCTTTGATTAATCCTATCCAAACCGGTAAGTTGGAGCCAGCTTTTATCAGCGGTACGACTTCCTTCATAAAGCATCGGCCGTTCTGTTCCTGTTTCGTCTTCGGTGCGGTAAAGCTGCAGAAAGAAATTATTATCTGAAATATTGGACGCATTTAAGGAGTAGATGTTTTTCATCATCAAGTCCCAAGTCGGTAGGTTGGTCTTGAGCGTCTCATTTTTTAAGAGCTTGGTGTATAGCATCTTCGGCGTCGAAGGTGTCACGGGAATATCGGTACTAAATTCACCCACCTGGTATTCTCTGCCATTGGCAAGATAGCGGTAGGCCACGGAGAGTACCTGATCCTGATAGAGCGGGTAGACCAGTGAAATGTATCCTAATCGTCTGTTCACGGTGTAATCCCGTCCTTCTACCAACTTGCGGGCATAGGTCAATTTTGCATAATGATCGTTAGGGCTTGCACTTCCTGCCGAGAAAAAATTCTGTACAAACAGACCGTTGGACTCCCGCCCCTGGTCACCCAATTGCGTGAGTAAGTCGTTGGAAAGAGCTGGTCCTATTTCGCCAGGAATACCCGTCGACGGCAATCTTGAGGTACCACTATTGATGGAGCTGTAGAAGGGTTGATATTCACCAAGATCCATCAAGGCCATGACATCACGCGCATCTTCATAGGAGTTAGAACGGTTGCTCATCCATACTTCAATTTGTGTGATGTTGACAGTACTATTGATGATAGGTGCCATTGCCAGCGCATCATTGTAGGTATCCCTGAAATATTGCCCCAAGAAAAAGTGCTGGTTAGCTTCGTAATTATCCAGCTCAATACTGAGTTCACTCTCCCGTGAACCGTTAGTAATCGTAATCTGCTTTTGTTCAGACCGTTGTTGTGACAGCAGTCCTGTAAACATCAGCTTGCCGAATTGTAGCTGTGCCTTGATACCGAAAAGTGACTCCGAACCTTGTATTAAGGTGGAATTTAAGGCCATATTTACGTTACCTATCTCCAATCGACGAAGGATGTCGTCATCCTTAGCGACGTAATCAAACCGTATCTGGTTTTCAAAGCCGAATTGGGCTTGCGAATTAAAGTTGGCATTTAATTTTACATTTTCGCCAATCTTACCCAGCATGTTGAGGTTGATGTTTTGATCAAAATCGAACCCCCATTGCTTGCGCTGCCGCTCATCGAATAAGGGGTTTTCATTCGTATTATACTGCCCCATCAGTGTAATGTCAGCAGATCCCCGGGGAATGATATCGATGGTGTTGCCTCCAAAGATCTTCTCAAAAGTAGGACTGTTTATTTCGATTAATGGGAAAAGCCGTCTCCGTCGTTCCTCGGCTAATTCTTTTTCGGCTAATTCTTCCCAATAGTTCTTTTGTAATCTTTTGAACTCAAAATCTTTATATTCATCGAGAGAAAGATATACCGGTGGCCTGTATAACTGCTTGCCCAGTTTGTCACGAATGATATATTGATTGGTGCCGGGGTCAAAAATAACTTCCCGTTGTATATTTGATGGATAGGGCAGTGTCAGCGGTTTGTACGATTTTGGAAGTTTCAGGAAAGGCTGGTCGGTAAAATCGTAGGGAAGTTTTAAAGAATCTGTTCCCGCAGAGGGTGAAGCATGAAGGTACTGGGCAAAAGCATCTGATTTTGCAAAACAAATAAACAGAAAACATAGACATATTGCACCTAGATTCTTCAAAAATATTTAGACTAATGATTGCTTAAAATAAAATTACCCCTGCCTATTTTGTGACAAATATCAATCATTTTGTGTAATAAAACAAAAGTAAGGGCGATGTGTTGGTTATAATTTTTTCAGAGCTGCCTTGATCATATCCTCAACCGATAAAGCACTGTCGGTCTGAATGATTGTCGCTAACACTTTTTCCACTTGATTTTTTGAAAAGCCGAGCATGATCAAAGCAGATAATGCTTCATCCGGCACTGTTTGTTTGGCGGCTGGTATTGCCAACAGCGAATCGCTTCCTTGCTTTTTCAATTTATCCTGCAATTCCAGGATAACCCGTTGTGCCGTCTTGGGGCCTATACCCTTAATTTTCTGTATCAGGGCAACCTGTCCGTTTATAATAGCCGATTGGATCTCTTCCGGGGAGCTCGATGACAGCATCATACGTCCTGTATTGGGGCCGATACCCGAAACTGAAATCAGATGATTGAATAGCTGACGTTCCCCTTCGGTTGCAAACCCATAGAGCGTATGAGCGTCTTCCCGGACTTGAAAAGATATAAATAATTTACAGGTCTCTACCTCCTTAATCTGGGAGAACGTAGTCAGGGAAATATGGATATAGTATCCAATACCCCCTACCTCCAATATGACATGAGTAGGGAATTTGGATACTAATTTTCCATGAAAAAAATCATACATAGTCAGTGGATTTATAACATTGTTTCATGCGATTGTGCATCTACTACAGCGATGGTAACCATATTAACAATTTCCCGAACCGAGCTGTCTAACTGGAGAACATGCACCGGCTTGTTCATGCCGAGTAGGATCGGACCTACCGCCTCGGCATTCCCGACTTCCTGCAGTAGTTTATAGGCTATATTTCCAGATTCCAGGTTGGGGAAAATCAGTGTATTTGCAGCTTCCCCTTTTAGTGTGCTAAATGGAAAGTTGCTGTCTAAAAGTTCCTTATTCAAGGCAAAGTTCGCCTGTACTTCACCATCTACGACAATTTCGGGATGATTCTGATGTAATAAACGGACAGCTTCACGAACTTTCAACGGTACCGCTCCATCGTTGGAGCCGAAGTTTGAATAGGATAGCATAGCAATACGCGGTTTGATATTGAAACGTTTGACCGCTTTTTCGATCAATACAGCAATATCCACAAGTTCTTCAGCAGTCGGATCCGTATTTACTGTTGTATCCGCCAGGAAAAGAGGACCTTTTGACGTAAGCATCATGTACATACCTGCAAGTCGCGTTCCTTCCTTCGCTCCGATCACTTGCAATGCCGGCCGTATCGCAGAGGTATAATTTCTTGTGAGGCCCGATATTAATGTATCGGCATCGCCAAACTCAACCATACTTGCTGCAAAATAATTGCGGTTGGTCATGAGCTTAATGGCATCATGCTTCGAAATGCCACGACGTTGTCTCTTCTGGAAGAGGTGTTCTACATATTGTTCAAAACGCGCTGTTTTACGCTCTTCCAACGGGTCAATGATGGTGACACCGTTGAGCTCGAATGCATACTCGTTGATAAGTTCAGCGATTTTTTCCTTATTGCCCAGAAGAATAGGAATGGCAATACCTTCTTCTTTGACAATTTGAGCTGCCCGCAATGTTTTATAATTATCAGCTTCGGCAAATACCACACGTTTTGGATTATTTTTGGCTACAGCTGTCAATTGGCGGATGATACGGTCATCTTTGCCCAGTCTTTTCTGTAGTTCTTCCTGGTAGGCATCCCAATCTTCAATTGTTTTGCGTGCTACTCCCGATGCAATAGCTGCTTTGGCAACCGCTATAGATACCTCCGTAATCAGTCGGGGATCTGTAGGTTTTGGAATGACATATTCGGGGCCGAAGCGTAAGTTATTGGTATTATAAGCTTGATTGACTTCTTCCGGCACGCTTTGTTTAGCCAGATCAGCAATAGCATGTACAGCGGCAATTTTCATTTCTTCATTAATGGCAGTAGCCCGTACATCCAATGCACCCCGAAAGATATAGGGGAACCCCAAAACATTGTTTACCTGGTTTGGAAAATCCGAACGGCCTGTACCCATAATAATATCCTGTCGGGTAGCTACAGCAAGCTCGTAGTCAATTTCGGGATTTGGATTGGCCATTGCCAGTACAATCGGTTTAGCAGCCATAGTGTTCAGCATCTCCGGTGTCAAAACATCAGCAGCAGACAATCCGATGAATACGTCAACGCCTTTTACGGCATCAGCTAGCGTATGAAGGTCGAGGTCGGTAGCCCATTCTGCTTTTGTTGCATTCAGATCCTGACGATCTTTACGAATGACTCCCTTGCTATCCAACATAACGATATTTTCTTTTTTTGCCCCTACGGAGACATACATTGCCGTACATGAAATCGCAGCAGCACCGGCGCCGTTGACGACAATCTTAACATCTGCGATATCTTTACCTTGAAGATGACAAGCATTGATTAAGGCAGCTCCTGAGATAATCGCAGTACCGTGCTGGTCGTCATGCATGACAGGGATATTCAATTCCGCCTTGAGACGACGTTCGATTTCAAAACATTCAGGTGCTTTGATATCTTCCAGATTGATACCTCCAAATGTCGGCTCCATCGCTTTGACTATGGTAATGAACTCATCCACATTTTTGGTGTTAAGTTCAATGTCAAAAACATCAATGTCGGCGAAAATCTTGAACAGAAGACCCTTGCCCTCCATAACAGGTTTTCCAGCCTGTGCACCGATATCTCCTAATCCTAAGACGGCAGTACCATTGCTAATTACAGCAACAAGATTTCCCTTCGCGGTATATTTGTAAGCATCGTCAATATTCTCGGCAATAGCGAGACAAGGTTCGGCGACACCTGGTGAATAAGCCAATGTGAGGTCACGTTGTGAATTATAAGGTTTTGTGGGTACAACTGCAATTTTTCCCGGGCGGCCCTTGGAATGGTAATCCAAAGCGTCTTTTTTTCTATTGATATTGGCCATTATATTATTTGAAGATATTTTTCAGACTTATTAGTAAGGGTACAAA
>JBEBVG010000090.1:0-12205 GCA_040392845.1 Sphingobacterium sp.
GCATCGGCGGGGTTGCAAATAAGCTTTTAATATTAATCTGAGAGAATATGAAAACGATATATAAAATACTTTTAGCTTCTTGGGTTGTAGCTTTCAGTAGTTGTGAAAAATTTTTGGACAGGACACCATTAACGTCAGAAAGCGACGAGACAGCATGGAACAGCGAGGATAATGTACGCTTATATGCCAATAAGTATTATACCGACTTTTTTAGTGGCTATGGCTTGAATTTCGATGCGCAAGGTGGCGCTCCGCTATTGAGTTTTAACAACAGTGACGATGTGCTTACGTTAGGTGCTCAGGCCAATATTACCCGAGCTGTCCCAAACACCGGTATATGGACCTATACGATGATTCGATCGGTCAATATCCTATTGGATCGGGTAGAAAATAGGATGGACGGTGTCCTTACAGCAGAAGCGAAGGCACATTGGTTGGGTATCGGACGTTTCTTTAGGGCCTTTCGATATGCCGAGCTGGTATTCCAATACGGAGACGTGCCCTATTATGATGTCGAGGTCCCTTCTACGGATCGGGATGCACTTTACAAACCGCGTGATCCGAGAAACGTTGTGATGGATGCCGTGTATGATGACTTACGGTTTGCCATGCAGAACGTTCGGCTGAACGACGGTGCACAGAATGTCAGTCGCTACGTGGTGGCGGGTATCGCTTCACGAATTGCCTTGTATGAAGGTACCTGGCAGAAATATTATTACAATAATCCGGATCAGGCAAAGAAATTTTTAGATCTGGCCATAGAAGCCGGAGGTATGGTTATCTCGAGTAACAAATACGATATTGAGATGGATTATAGGTCTTTATTCACATCGGAAGATCTTTCGGGTAAAAAGGATGTTCTGTTGTTTCGGAAATATGATGCCGGGGTGGGCGTCACACATTCTGTTATATCGGTCAGCAACTTGGTCGAATCCAGAAATGTGGGACCAACCACGGATTTGATTAAGACCTATATCTGTGCAGATGGAAGGCCGTGGCAGGTGTCGTCTGAGCCGGATGCCGATAATTTTGAATTGGAAAACCTGATTAAGACACGAGATTCTCGTTTTGAGGCTACTTTTTATAGCAAGCCGGAGCCATTGAGCCGGGCATCCTTGGTATACGTGACCAAATTTTTGCCTCGTGAAGGAGAAAGACGTGTGAAAGAAGAGGGATTGCAGCCTTTGGCGCAACATACCAGTAGCTTTAATGAGACAGATTATCCTGTATTACGCTACGCAGAGGTATTGTTAAATTGGATCGAGGCTAAGGAAGAGGCTGCCGCATTAGGAGGTGCCGCGGTAACACAGTCAGATATCAATATTAGTATCAATAAGATCCGGAATAGGCCTTTGGCTCCCGAGGCGGTAAGCCGGGGTGCACAAAAAACCGCTCCCTTAGATTTGGGTAATATCGCAACAGATCCAAACAAGGACGGCGATATTTCGGATCTGCTGTGGGAGATTCGCCGGGAACGACGAATGGAATTTACGTTTGAGTATTCCCGTCTGGGTGACCTGCGGAGGTGGGGTAAGATCGAGTATTTAGATACCGAAGCCAATCCCGATTTACTAGCTGGAGGCTGGGTCAACTTTCCGGTGGAACTACCAAGTTTTCTAAACGATGACAATGTAGGTGTGTTCGCAGTCGTTGATTTAGACGGCAATATTACGGAATATGTCGGTGGGAATAATTCGTCGATGGTAGGTTTTTACCGTAATCTGAATAATGTAGGAAGGTTACCTTTCTTAAATCAAATCAATCTTAACCCCTATCTGCAGCCCGTTGGTCTTAATGAGATCAACGAATATATGTTACAGGGATATGAGTTGAAACAAACGGAGGGCTGGTATTAGATAGATAAAAACTAAAGTGATTTAACATGAAAACGATCAATTATACTTTAAAAATCTACGCATTGCTGTTGTTTATAAGTACAATCGTAGCCTGTAAGGATAAACTGCCGGAAGGCATTGATTCGAGCGATAAATACACAGAACTTAAATCGATCAAACTGCTCAATGCCGGAGAAAACGGAGATTTGGTTTTGGAGGGAGTAATCGATCAGGATAAGAAACTCGTGACTTTTCCACGTATCGATCCCCTGACTGATTTTTCGGCTTTGAAGTTTGAGGCCGTGGTGTCGGATGGCGCTGTACTGGAGCAGCATACCTATTCCGTTCAATTTGGAGAAGGGCAAACCGAACGCTCTATTGTGTTCAAAGTGGTCAATTCACCCCGAACTGGCGAATACCTATCCCGAATCGCGTTGAAGTTGCCTCCGATAGGTGCTGAGTTTTCTACAGCTTCGATTTATGATTTTACAAGTAATCCAATGGGTAATCCAACTTATCCTTCCTATACAGGGGCCGCCACAAGAGGGGCCGCCTTTGATGGTGAACATGTTTTAGTAGTGACAAGATCAGGAGGTACTAATCCTCATTTATTGAAAGTATCTGACCTAAAGCAAGGGATAATCAACAAGTTGGATGCGAATATTACTGGAATTGGCGGTGGAACATTAGTGGTACAAAGTGGTGCTCTAGTTGGCGGGAATATGATTGTATCGAATATTTCTGGCGCATTGCCAGCTAGTCCGTTGAAAATGTATTACTACTCCGATTATGCAAATCGCTATAACCAAGCGCCTCAAGTTATATCTTTTGACGGTTCGAGTTTTGGAATAAGTGGTGTGCGATTTGGCGATAATATCTCTTATAATTTAGATGAGAATGGTAATGGAAATATTATTATGCCAAATAATATTACTTCGGCCAGTCCTGCAACTTCAGAAATTTTGAGGTTATCCATATCCAATTTTACGCAAGTGACGGCTGCAAAGAAATTGACTATTGATGATAAAGTCGTGAAGGATTTGAATTTCAGTACATCTTATAACAGAGTAGGTCGTACAGGTGAATATATTTTAACATCTTATGCCGCATCTATGCGCGTAGTGGATTCTGAATTATCCGTACTTTACACCGACAATAGCACTGTTTTTCCCACAAACTTATCAGATGCTCGAGTATTAATGTTTAATGGAGCGAGATATCTATTAGCTTTATCTGTACCCAGACCCGGGTTGTTAAATACCACATTATGTTTATATGATATAACGCCGGGTAAAAACGTAGTGGAGGCGTTGGAGTTATTTGCGAAAAAGGAACCGATAGATAGAGTGCCGGTCTTTCAACATTCTTTCGATTATACCGGTTCAGGCGGGGGGGCTCTAGTAGCTCGGACAGCTTTTAATATAATCAAAGACGGAGAGGGAAAAGATGACGTCCTGCAAATATTCGGATCAGCGACCGATGCAGGATTTGCGATTGTGGAGTTTCCGAAGAATGTGCAATATGAAGACTAACAATTTATAAACTTAAGATTTGAAATAATGAAAAGATTCATCAATTATCTGATAATATTGTGTTGGGCATCCGTTCTCCTGATCGGATGTAAGGATGATCCTATTCTTAATCCGACCGACCCGGATGAGGAAGAAGAGACTGGACTAATGTTTCCTCAAAAGGAGATGCGTGGTGTTTGGATCGCTACGGTCTACGCGTTAGACTGGCCAAGGACGGCTGATTTTTCAAGCACAGCTTACGATGCAGCGGTGCAAAAGGCGAGTTATACTGCCATGCTGGATAATCTCAAGGCGGTGGGTTTTAATACGGTGTTTGTGCAAGTCAGGGGTATGGCTGATGCGTTCTATGACTCACCTTATGAACCATGGAGTGCGAGTATTACAGGTACACGTGGTCAGGATCCTGGCTACGACGTGCTACAATTCATGATCGACGAGGCTCATGCCAGAGACCTGGAGTTCCATGCCTGGATAAATCCTTATCGGATCGCGACCAGATCCGCTTCGACGACTCCTTACCCTGCTCTCCCGTCCACTATTGGCCCTACGTGGGCCGTAGATCACGAGAAAATACAGATATACAATCCGGCGCTGCCCGAAGTGCGTCAACGATTGGCAGATATCGTCGAAGATCTCATCACCAAATACGATGTCGACGGTCTCCATATGGACGACTACTTTTATCCAGACCCTACGTCTTCAGGAACACTGAAATCGGATGATGCCGAATTTGAGCAATATAAGGGCAGCTTTACCAATAAAGGCGACTGGCGGAGGGACAACGTAAGCAAGGCAATTGAGCTTATACACAACACCATCGTCGAAACAAAACCTGAGGTTGTATTCTCCATATCACCTGCGGCAAGCTTTACGTATAATTATAATACACTCTATGCGGATGTCGGCCGATGGACACGGGAAGGCTGGGTAGACATCCTGATCCCGCAACTGTATCAGGAAATAGGTAATGCGTCAAATGACTTTCAGTTTAATCTGGCCTATTGGGCGCAGTATGCATATAGCGCCAAGCTAGTCGTGGGGCATGCTTTGTATAAATTTGGCGTATCAGACAATCCTGCTGCCTTTCAGTCTACTCAAGAATTAGTTCGTCAGTTCAACCTGACTAAAAAGAATAAAAAGGCTGTTGGAAGTGTCATGTACAGTGCACGCGATGTATATTACAATAGAATAGGAATAACTGATAAGCTCGAAGAACTGTATAGTCCTAAAGCTGTAATACCTTTTGCAGGCCGACAGGTTGCTCCCGAACCTCCGGTACCAGGTAACGTGAAGTTTACCGGTAACGAGCTGAGTTGGACGGCCGCGGGAAGCAATATTCGCTCTGTGGTGTATTATTTTGAAGATTTAGAGCAAGAAGGAAAAATTGTTGATGTCGTGACGACTAACACATTGACTGTGAGCGAAGCGGGGTATTATATAGTAACAACATTGAATACAGACCATTTAGAAAGTGAGCCTTCTGATCCTGTAGAGAAAAAATAAGATCCTTTTTTTAGCCCATATTATAAATTATGGGCTAAAAAAAGGATCTTTATACACGGATATGAGACCGACTTTACTTCTGTTGTTATTTTTATGGTATCTGGAAGCGACCTATGCGCAGCAATCTTTCAAGTTTGCACAAGTCACTGATACGCACGTTGGAGGTTCTACGGGGGCAGATGACCTTCGGCGTACCGTAGCCGATCTTAACCTGCAGGCAGATATTGACTTCGTGATTTTATCAGGGGATGTGACAGAGTTCGGTTCGGATAAGGAGCTTCATCAGGCAAAGCAGATTTTAGACAGTCTGCATAAGCCGTTGTATGTCATCCCGGGTAATCATGATAGTAATTGGTCTGAAAGTGGGGCCAACAGTTTTAGACAAGTGTTTGGAGCGGAGACTTTCTTTTTTGAACATAAGGGGTATCAGTTTATGGGCACAACCTCGGGTCCGAATATGCGGATGAGCCCGGGCCAGATCCCAAGAGAGAATCTGGTATGGATGGATTCGATTTTTAAGGTACATCCCAATACCGATCGCCCGTTGATATTCATTAATCATTATCCCCTGGACTCTTCCCTGAACAATTGGTTTGAGGCTATTGACCGATTAAAGATGAGAAACATAAGACTGGCACTTTGTGGACATGGTCATCAAAATAAACGATACGATTGGGAAGGTATTCCAGGCGTCATGAGTAGATCCAATTTAAGAGCAAAAGAAGAAGTCGGTGGCTACAATATTGTAACAATAGTCCGTGATTCTGCTTTCTTCCAGGTGCGGAGACCGCTTGAGCATACAGAAGATTTCTGGTTGAAAATACCCTTAGGACTGAACCAGTCTTTTCTAGCTGGTGATATTAGCAGACCGGATTATACCATCAATTCAAGTTATCGGGACAATATACTTTGGGAATACCAGGATTACGGTGATATCGGTGCCGGCATGGATACAGATGGTCAACTGGTTTTTGTGGCAAATACCATCGGTGAGATTTATGCCTTGGATATACATAGTGGTGAACGTGTCTGGTCTTATCAAACGGGAGGAAAGATATACTCAACCCCGGCCTGTGCCAGAAATGTAGTCGTGGTAGGGTCTTCGGATCATTATATATATGGGCTTGCCTCAAAAACCGGAAAACTATTATGGAAAGTAGAAACCGGTAAAGCTGTGCTTGGTTCACCCGTGATAGATAAGAATAAGGTGTATATAGGTGGATCAGACGGGACCTTTCGCTGTCTCGATCTAAAGAGTGGAAAGTCGGTTTGGATTTTTGATCAGGTGAAAGGTTATATTTCTACGCGGTCTGCCATAGCGGATAATAAAGTTATTTTTGGAAGCTGGAGCAATGGCTTCTATGCTTTGGACAAAAAAACCGGAAAGGCCATTTGGGAGTGGGATAGTGGGTCTCGCAACAGGATGTTTTCTGCGGCAGCTTGTTATCCTGTTGTAACTAACGGACGTGTTTTTATTGTCGCCCCCGATCGTTTTATGACGGCCTTGGATCTAAGGACAGGAGAGGTTATCTGGCGCGAGAAGAAGGAGGGCGTACGGGTTCGTGAATCGATCGGGCTTTCTCCAGATCGAAAATACGTATATGCCAAGACGATGGATGGCGAGCTGATTGGCGTGTCTGTGCAAAAGAACAGTATGTCTGTTGATTGGACGTCAGAGTTGAATTTACCTTACGAAATTGCTCCAACAGCGATTTTTAGCTCACCTGATTTAACTTTTGTGCCTAGCCATAATGGCTTGCTGTCCACAATTGATCCGAAAACAGGTAAACTGAAAGGACAGTATAAAATTTCTACAGGTATGATCAATCCGCCACTGGTTCGGAAAAATTCAGTGACAGTGAGTACCATGGATGGTAAAATAGTATCACTTCGTATTCGATGAAGTGTAATAAAAATAAGACTGTAAAAAGATTTAGATTGATAAACTGAAATGATTAACGTTACAAATACGACAGAAAAGGATTCAAATTATCAGGACTTAGATAAGATGTCCGTTCGTGAACTTTTGACCAATATCAATCGGGAAGATAAAACTGTGCCGGATGCTATCGAAAAAGTTATTCCACAGATCGAAAGGCTGGTGGATGCAGTCGTGGAACGCATGCAACGAGGCGGCCGGCTTTTCTATATGGGTGCCGGTACAAGTGGACGATTAGGGATACTGGATGCTTCCGAATGTCCACCAACCTATGGTGTACCTCATGATTGGGTAATAGGTCTGATTGCGGGAGGCGATAAAGCTATTCGCAATCCGGTGGAGTTTGCAGAAGATGACACCTTGCAGGCCTGGAAAGATCTGGAAGGATATGCTGTAAATGCTAATGATTTTGTTGTAGGTATAGCTGCATCAGGGACAACCCCTTATGTCATTGGAGGTTTGCAATCAGCTAATGCCCGAAGCATAGCTACGGGGTGCATTGTGTGCAATCTGGAAACTCCAGTAGCGAAGGAGGCAATATATCCGGTGGAAGTGGTTGTAGGCCCGGAATTTGTCACAGGGTCGACAAGGATGAAAGCAGGTACCGCTCAGAAATTGGTATTGAATATGATCAGTACGTCCGTCATGATACGTTTGGGGCGTGTCAAAGGTAACAAGATGGTCGATATGCAACTATCCAACCATAAACTGGTGAGCCGGGGTGTACGCATGGTGATGACCGAGACAGGGACAGATGAAGAAACGGCAACCGCGTTAATTGAAGAGTTTGGTAATGTGCGGCAAGCTATTGATAACTTTCAGCAAAAAACAAAATGACTCCTATCGTTCTACTTTCATTTTTAGTCGTCTATTTCGGTATATTGCTAAGTGTAGCATATTTTACGTCCAGAAAAACGGCAGATAATTCGACATTCTTTGTGGCCAATCGTAATGCCAAGTGGTATATGGTGGCCTTCGGTATGATCGGTACAGCACTGTCCGGTGTGACTTTTATTTCGGTGCCCGGTGATATTGGTAATGCACCTGCTGGATTACAACCCAATAATTTCAGTTACTTCCAGTTTATCTTAGGTAATGCTATTGGGTTTGTCATCATTGCTTACGTGTTGTTGCCACTTTATTATCGGATGCAATTAACCTCCATTTATACCTATCTGGAGGAACGTATGGGGCATAGAAGTTACAAATCCGGTGCAATGATTTTTCTGATTTCCCGTACAATAGGGTCGGCATTCCGATTGTATTTGGTAGCCATCGTATTGCAACGCTACATATTCGACGCATGGAACGTGCCATTTATTGTTACTGTTGCTGTCTGTTTACTGTTGATATGGCTGTATACCAACAGGGGAGGCTTGAAAACGATTATTATCACAGATACCTTGCAGACAACTTTCCTGGTAGCCGCCGTGATCTTGTCCATTTATTTTATGGCTGATGGTATGGGATGGAGTTTGGGAGAAGCCTTTGAACGTGTAAAAACGAGTTCTTATTCAACAGTATTTGTCTGGGAGAATTTATTGGGAGACACGAGACATATGCTGAAACACGTTGTAGGAGGAATATTTGTCACGATTGCTATGACAGGTCTGGATCAGGACCTGATGCAAAAGAACCTGAGTATGAAGACGATTGGCGAAGCCCAGAAAAACATGATGACTTTTACGGGTATCTTTGTCGTCATCAACATCTTTTTCCTTTGTGTGGGTGCTTTGCTGTATTTTTATGCGGAAGCTAACGGGATACGTATCGCAGACTTGGGTAAATCTGATTATCTCTATCCCGAAATAGCTTTAAACTATCTGGGTATAATACCGGGAATGGTGTTTATGATGGGTCTCACAGCGGCGACTTTCGCTACGACAGACTCGGCACTTACGGCACTAACAACGTCTTATTGTGTTGATTTTCTGAATTTCAATAAAAAAGAGAATCCTAATGATCCTAAGTTGGTGCGGCAACGAAACATCGTGCACTTTGTGTTTTCCATAATTATGCTGCTCGTTATCTTGTTGTTTCATGTCATTAACGACGAATCCGTCGTGTCAGCAATTTTTAAGGTAGCAGGTTATACGTATGGCCCTCTTTTGGGATTATTTTCTTTTGGTATATTGACCAGATACAGAGTAAACGATGCTGTTGTACCTTATATCTGTGTGCTTTCTCCTATCCTTATTTATTTGCTGGCGCATTATGCTCTTCCCTACACGGCCTATAAGATAGGGTTTGAGCTGATTGTATATAATGGTCTTCTTACTTTCTTGTTGTTAAGGATAACTTCCCGCGGTAGAAAAAATCCATTAAATTTGAATAAATAGTTTAAACAGATATGTATCATTTAGTAGATGAGAGCGTAATTTATATTAGCAGAAAGATAGGCGATTTTACTCCTGAGTTTGGTATTATATTAGGTACAGGGTTAGGGAAGCTGGTGAGCGAGATCGAAGTAAAATACGAGTTTATGTACGCCAATATTCCAAACTTCCCTATTTCTACGGTGGAGTTCCATACCGGAAAGTTGATTTTTGGGTATCTGAATGGTCGGAAAGTAGTAGCTATGCAAGGACGGCTACACTATTATGAAGGCTATGATATGCAAGAGATAACTTTTCCTGTCCGGGTCATGAAATCCTTAGGTATTCAAAAATTATTTGTCTCAAATGCTTCGGGCTCTCTCCAGCCTCATATTAAGAAGGGACATCTGGGAATTATCGAAGACCATATCAATCTCTTGCCAGATAATCCATTGCGGGGAGGTAACGATGAAAGCTTTGGCCCTCGCTTTCCGGATATGAGTGCTCCTTATGATAGAACTATGATTGCGCAGGGTTCGGAAATAGCAGAACGATTAGGCATAACGACACATCAGGTGGTCTATGTGTCCACGCCGGGCCCTAACCTGGAGACACGTGCCGAATACCGCTATATGCGAATAATCGGTGGAGATATTGTGGGGATGAGTACTGTTCCGGAAGTCATTGTCGCTAACCATATGGGGTTACCTGTCTTCGCTATTTCAGTGATTACAGACGAAGGATTCCATGCTGATCTACAACCGGTGTCATTGGAAGAGATCCTGGCAGTTGCTGCGGAAGCAGAACCCAAGTTGACGTCCATATTAAAAGAATTGATAGCATTGCAATAAAGTCTAATTTATCCCGTATTTTTGCCAGATATTGCTATATATACATGCGTAGTTTGATGAGAGGTTTATTCGGTTGGTGTGTCCTTATGTTGATAGGGTTTTATAGCTATGGACAGGTAGATGAAGAGTTTAGCAGCGCCCTGGACTCTGCCCGAGCATTGGAGGACAATAAGAAGGACTCGGTCACGTTTTCTGCGAAGTATGTACGTTATGCGACATTAGATATGTTGAAGCAAGCGAGCTATACCCAACAGATAGATACATCACATCGTAATTTCCAGTACTATAACAAACAAAATATACCTTGGAATCCGAGTGTTCACCTCGGGTCGTACGGTTTAGCTACACGGGATTTACTTTTTAATCCGGACAAATCTATCGGTTTTCAGTCGGGATTCCATGCACTGGAAAGATATTTGATTTTATCTGATTCTGTTCGTTATTACCGGGCCAGGGCACGTTATTCGGAGTTGTACGCAGTAGGTTTCTTTTTTGATGATCAGGTCTTTCGTGCCCGATTGGCACAGAATATTAATCCACAATGGAATATAGCAGCGGAATACCATGCGGCCAACACGGATGGTTTCTATTATAACCAAGCCTATTCTGATCGGAAGGGGAGTGTCTCCAGCTGGTATGAATCTGCTAACAGAAGGTATAATTTGTTGGCGAATGTTGCCTTTAATAAAATAGATGCCTCGGAAAATGGATCGGTAACGAATGATACCACAAGCATCTTTGAAGGAGAAATACAGTCTCCCTTTTCTATTCAGACTAAACTGAGGGGGCAACAACAGAATCGTCCATTTAATAAATGGCTGGATAATGGTTTGTTTTTACGTCAGTCGTTCTATATTGGGCGATTGGATACTGTGAATGCGGGTAAACCTGAGATGGAGATTCATCCGACTAATGTTTTTGCACATAATTCTTCTGTGCGGCAGCGCAAATATATTTTCTTTAAAAATGAAGAAGATTTATACAATGCATTTCCTTTTGGCGATGCGGTAGAGGTACACGATACAACTAAGATCACGAACATTTCCAATGAATTTACCTATGCGTTCTATTTACGTAATAAATCGTTGAAAAATGAGGCTAAGGTTAATTTGGGTTTTCAAAATGATTTAATCTGGTATGCAGACAATCTGACGAGCGATTTTTTTCAGAATAGCGCGGTTAAGGGCGATATCAGGTATCAGTTCAGTGATAAAGTGGATGTGACGGTAAAAGGACATCAAATTGTTGTCGGTGAGAATTTCGGGGATTATCTTTACGAGGCTGCAGCTGATGTGGTCATGGGACAGAAAATTGGGAAAGTCACCTTGGGAGCTTATACACAAAATAAGTCACCGGAAATGGTGTTTACTCGCATGAATTATACTTATCATCAGTGGTTACGTGACGATTTGAATAAGGCCAAAACACAAAACTTGTCTTTCCGCTATAAGAATGAGAAGCTTGGTTTTTCAGGGAAGGCCGAATACTTTCTGATTAATAATTATTTATATTTTAGGGAGGTCGACAACCCGGCCGATAACGAGCGGCTGGAACGGCTTATTGAACCCACACAATCGGGTAATTTGAATTTGCTGAAAGTTACGGTAGGACAGAATTTTAAATTTGGCAAATTTCGTCTGGATAATTTGGTTGTATACCAGAAATCGGATCAGATGGATATCTTATCTACTCCTGAACTATATACATGGCATAGTTTCTATTATGAAGATATCTGGTTTGAAAAGGTATTGGATTTTGCTATCGGACTGGATGGGAGGTTTAACACACCGTTTAAGGCGCCGACCTATGCTATTAATGCAGGGCAGTTTTATAATAGCAATGTGGATATTCAATTTTCTACTTATCCTATCATAGACGCTTGGTTTACGACGAACATTAAGCGTGTAAATTTATTCGTAAGCTATAATTTCCTCAATCAACATCTCTATCCGAAGGGATATTATACTGTAAGACGTTATCCGATGAATCCCGCAAATCTGCGATTTGGTGTATCATGGAAGTTTTATGATTAGACTATGTGCTTGTAGATAAGTTTGTTGAGGTGAGTGTCACAAAAAATGTATTTATTTTTTTGAAAACCGAAATTAAGATATATATTTGCACACGCAAAAAGAAGAAGAAAAACCTTTTTGCAAACGCTCTTAAATAGAAGATATGGAGAATTAGCTCAGCTGGTTCAGAGCACCTGCCTTACAAGCAGGGGGTCACT
>JBEBVG010000091.1:0-12060 GCA_040392845.1 Sphingobacterium sp.
GAATCCATGAAGAGGCTATATACTTTATTACTGTTCAAACTATTCGTTTCTTCGGGCTGATAGTCAAATTTTTTGAGATCATTCGTTTCAAAATCATAAGCGTACACACCTTCGTTCATTACAGCTAACCAAAGTCGCCCCAGATTATCAAACAACATGTCCCGCACAAACCGCATCTCATTTGATTTCAGGTTAGTAAAAATTGTTTGAGACTTTCCTGTATCAGGAGAAAAAAGCGAAACTCCATTATTCGTCCCAACCAACAACTGGTCTTTGTAGGGTAGGATATCCAACACCACATTAGAGGGAATGGTGGTAGGGTCACCGGAAATATGTTTATAATGGCTAACCTTCCCTGTAGCTAACTCAATCTTATTGAGGCCCCCAAGATGGAGACCTATCCAAACAGTCTGTCGTTTTTCATCGAAATAAAAAGCTTTGACATTATCCTGCGTTAAATCAGCAGTCTTTTTCGAAGAGCTATACCACTTAAAGGTTCCGGCTTTCTTATCATAAAAATTTAAACCACCTCCCTCCGTGCAGATCCAGAGGTTTCCACTTTTATCTTCTATTATTTTTCCTATCACAGCGTAGCTCAACCCATCCTTTTCAATGGGTGAGGCTCTCGTGAGACTGTATATTTCATATTTAGGGTTAAAGTAGTTCAACCCACCATAGTAGGTACCCACCCAAACTGTACCCTGTGGGTCTGTAGCTAAACTCCAAATCGACAAATCGGTCAATCCCCCGATTTTCCCCCTAGAATTGTATGTTGTAAAATAAGTAGTCTTTTTATTAAACAGCGACAGACCATTAAATGTACCTATCCATATATCTCCATTGTCATCCTCGGTAAAAGCACGAACAAAATCGGACGAAATAGATCTTTTATCTGTGCTGAGATGCCTATAATTCACGACACCCTTATCCGTAATCCTGTAGCACCCATGCTGCCATGTACCTACCCAAATGTCCTTATCCGAATCCTGATAAACAACTGTAACCTCACCCGATTTTATCACATGGGATAATTTGCCATCTTTAAGCATAAACACACCGGAGTCTGCCGTGCCAATCCAAATATTTCCGTCAGAAATTAAGAAAGAGGTAATGTTAAGATTAATATTGGGTATGGCATAGAAAAGCATAAATTCTTTACGCTCTTCATCATACTTCAAGATACGATTTCTTTCAGTGGCAAATAGACCATCCTTGTAGTAGATACTTTCAATATCCTTGTTAACGAACAATGTCGAAAAAGATTCGGTTGCATCGTTGTATTTAGTAATACCTTCACGACAGAGCACGTAAATGTCGCCCGCACGATTTCCCGTGATTTGTACAATATTAGTACCTAGAGAATTACTGGAAGAATTTTTTTTAGGTTTGAATGAAACGACTTCATTTCCGTCGTAATAATTCAGTCCATCACGGGTTCCCATCCATACGAATCCTTTTTCATCGATGAATATTGACATGACGGAAATTTGGGAAAGCCCATTATCTACTGTCAAATGCTTAAAGTTCACATCTTTAGCATTTGACGAAAACAACAGTATTAGCGAAAGGAGTACTATTTTATATTTCGGCTTCAATGCTGCAATTTAATTCTTTTCAATAACAAACCCAAAATTATAAAATCGGTAAAAAAAGAAAACTGTCAACATTTAATGTTCAATCAACTGCATCCCAATAGCTTCTTCTTTATTGTCTGAATTCATATATCCTTTGACGAGAAGAGTATAAATTCCCTGATCTTCAGGTTTAAAATTTTGATCCAATTGTGGCTCATTATTGATACCTACCGGTCGGATCAACAAAGATAAACTTGAAGAGGATTTGATTTCAACAAAGTCGGTAACCTCTTTATATTTGACATTCTTAAACAATTGCTTTCCGTCATCTTCATTCAATGATAACGAGGCAGCATCGTAACTCATATGTGCCAGTCTGATCTTCGCAAAACCATGTTTTGGCTTGAGAATATTGTCCTCAGACTGTACCACGGTAAGATTCTTGTCCTTATTTACAAACAGACTGTAAACTCTTCCCGCCGATAAGTCGATAACTCCTTCGTAAGTATCCTTTCCTCCTTTATGATAGCTTACAATCTTAATTTTCGTTTTCCCCGCAAATGTACTTTTATAAGGAAGATACCCGCCGAAAGAGAGTTTTTCATTGGCAGCCTTCACTTTTTTGTCATCTAAAAACACATCCATATCAAGTGAATTAGGGACAGTATTAAAAACAGCCAAAGCAGCCATTTCTCCAAAAGCATCCAGTTGATGTTCAAGATCATCGTATTTCGAACAGCTATTGAAAAACAATATACTTATTATTGACAAAAGGAGAATAATATTTCTCATCTTATATGGTTTCGTCTCAATAATACGAATTTCGTACAGCAATCGCTACATCCAATCAAGATTAATTGCATATAAAAGCAAGTTTATCTAAGTTTGTATTAACTAGAAAAGTACACCCTATTCATGGCAAGCAGAGGAAATACATTCAAAAACGGTAATTATGCTAAACAAAGCAGGGATACGAAGGCGCCAAAAACGTCAACTATCAAAAAGAAAAATTCTGTTTTCAAATCATTTAATGCCATAAACTTTTCCGAAAAGCAACGGAAAATTGTAAAAATCGTTGGATTATTTTTAATTCTTATTTCATTTTTACTTGCGGTCGCGTTTATATCCTACCTCTTTACCTGGAAAGAAGATCAAAGCTATATTAACGTTACGAACGGAGGATGGAAAACTCTTCTCCATACAAGCGAAGAGCTTCATGCCGACTCTACGCCAGCTGTCGAGAATAAATTAGGCAAATTAGGAGCTCTTTTAGCCAATCAATTTATCTTTGAATGGTTTGGAATAGCATCTTTCTTATTCGTATTGTTGTTTTTTATTCTTGGTTACAAATTCCTATATAGAAAATCATTATTGCCAATTGGAAAAACCATTCTTTATTCACTGGTCGGAATTATTTTTATATCAATTACATTAGGTTTTATTCAGGACTATATTGAAGATACTCCCCATATTCTGGAGGGGAAATTTGGATTTTGGACCAATCAGTTATTAAACGGACAAATTGGAAAATATGGCGTTGGTGGATTATTAGCCTTTGCTTACCTCTCTGCCTTAATTCTGATTTACAACATGGATCTCCGTCTCTCTTTATCAAATAAATCAGCAGATTCGGAAAGGGACGATCTTTCGGATAACCCTGAGACGAAAGATAGCTTCCAAGAGGAGGAGGATAATGATGATGAGCTTGGAAACGTAGTTATCGATGTGGCTAACACGCTACGGGTTCGCCATCCCGAACAGAGCACCACTGTAGCAGAGCTTGTAGTGGATACCGAGGATAGTATGGATGAAACGGAAATTGTCCATGAAGCAATTCAACATACGCATGGGGCTATTGAACTTTCCGTCAACAAACCCCTGGAAATCGAAAAGCCTATAGAGGAGAAAGTCGAACCAAGTCTGTCCGTCGAAGAAGTCAAAGAAGAAAAGACAATTACAGCAAATGATTTAGTAGCACAATTTGGTGAGTATGACCCTAAACTCGATCTATCCGGCTATCAACATCCCACACTAGATTTACTAAAGGATTACGGTTCGGGGAAAATTACAATTAATCCACAGGAACTTGAAGCCAATAAAAACAGGATAGTCGATACACTACGCAATTACAGTATCGAAATCGAGCACATTAAAGCGACAATTGGTCCTACAGTGACATTATATGAAATTATCCCTAAACCAGGAGTCCGTATATCAAAAATTAAAAATTTAGAAGATGATATTGCTTTAAGTCTGGCTGCACTCGGCATCCGTATTATTGCCCCTATGCCGGGAAAAGGAACTATAGGTATAGAAGTACCTAATAGTAACCCCGAAATGGTATCTATGAAATCTATTTTGGCTACTGAAAAATTCCAAAGAACGGAGATGGATCTACCTATCGCACTAGGAAAGACCATTTCCAATGAAGTATATATTGCAGATTTGGCAAAAATGCCTCACTTATTAGTGGCAGGAGCAACTGGACAAGGTAAATCAGTGGGCATAAATGCAATTTTAACCTCTTTGCTTTACAAAAAACACCCATCGGAATTAAAATTTGTACTAGTTGACCCAAAGAAAGTTGAGCTTTCCTTATTCAAAAAGATAGAACGTCACTTTTTGGCAAAGCTACCAAACGAAGAGGAAGCAATTATTACGGATACCAAGAAGGTAATCAATACATTAAATTCACTCTGTATTGAGATGGATCAACGATATGATCTACTCAAAAATGCACAAGTTCGTAACCTTAGGGAATATAATTCAAAATTTATCAACAGGAGATTAAACCCTGAGGAGGGTCATCGATTCTTACCATTTATAGTTCTTATTGTTGATGAATTTGCAGATTTAATGATGACTGCAGGAAAAGAAGTCGAAACACCTATCGCCCGGCTGGCTCAATTGGCTCGTGCTGTTGGTATTCACTTGGTCATTGCGACACAAAGACCGTCTGTGAATATCATTACAGGTACTATCAAAGCGAATTTTCCGGCACGTCTGGCGTTTAGAGTATTGTCGAAAGTTGACTCGCGGACGATTTTGGACTCAGGTGGAGCGGACCAGCTAATCGGAAGAGGTGATATGCTTCTGTCTACAGGTAGTGATCTTACGAGAATACAGTGTGCCTTTGTCGATACGCCGGAAGTAGAGGGCATATCTGATTTTATCGGTAGCCAAAGAGGTTATCCTTCAGCGTTCTTACTGCCAGAATATGTGGATGAATCTGGAGACGGATCAGGTTCTGCAGATTTCGATTTAGACGATCGTGACCAACTCTTTGAAGATGCTGCTCGTCTTATTGTCCTCCATCAGCAAGGCTCTACTTCCCTCATACAGCGAAAGCTAAAACTAGGGTATAATAGAGCTGGGCGTATTATTGATCAACTGGAAGCGGCAGGCATTGTGGGGCCTTTTGAAGGCTCTAAAGCTAGAGAAGTACTTTATCCAGATGAATATGCTTTAGAACAGTATTTGGAAACGTTAAGAAAAGAAGATTAAGATTTGTTCGAATGAAAAAGTTTTTATACGCTGTTTTGTTAAGTCTTACGGTTACTTCGCTGTTTGGACAGGAAGATCCTATTGCAAAAGAATTATTAAATAGAGTTTCTCAACGGTATGAGACCTATAAAACTATACGGTCGGATTTTAGCCTCATAATAAAAGACATAGGTGGTAAATCTTATACAAATTCGGGCACTATGTTATTTAATAAACCTAAGAAGCAGTACCGTATCAAATTACAGGATCAAGATATTATATCGGACGGTAAATCAGTATGGTCGATTTCAAGCGAACTGAAGGAAGTACAGGTGACGGAAGCCGACAACAATTCCAATTCCATAGGCCCAAATAACTTATTCTCTTTCTACAAGACCGGCTATAAATATGCCAGTATGCCGAACGAAAAAATCACAAAAAACGGTAAAACCGAAACGGTCAAAGTAATAGAATTATCACCATTGGACACCAAAACGAATTACTTCAAGATCAAAATAAGGGTAAATAACAACACTCATATCCACGATATTACCATCTTTGACAAATCAGGCAACCGATATACCTATACAATAAATACACTATATGTCAATCATAATATTGCAAAGGTCAATTTCGAATTCAACAAGTCCCAGTATAAAGACTTCGAAGTGGTCGATTTAAGATAAATCATAGTTTTTCGTATATTTATATTTTCTTTCAAATCGGGTAGATATATGACAAAAGTAACGCTTAAACAATTAGCACAAGAGTTGAATATGTCTGTATCCACGGTCTCCAAAGCTCTAAATGACAGCTATGAGATCAGTGAGGCCACCAAAATACGTGTAAAAGAGTTTGCTTTAAAGCATAATTATCGGCCCAATGCGTTGGCAAAGAACCTCAAGCTAGGACGGACAAATAATATCGGAGTTATTATCTCAACAATTGGCAGTCCCTTTCAAGCACAGATTATCGAGGCGTTACACCGCGCATCTGTACGATTTGATTTCAATCTGATTATGATGCAAAGCCAAGACTCAGAAGATATTGAAAGAAAAGCATTAAATACATTAATTAACCACGGTGTAGAAGGACTTTTGATATCGCCTGCATTTGAGAATTCGAATATCGATCTACTGTCTCATCTTCACAAAACAACATGTCCTATCGTTCTATTTGACAGAATCAATTACAATATCGACACATTCAAGATAGGCGTAAACAATGAGAAAAGTATTTACAAAGCTACGGAAGAACTCTTTAAAATAGGTCGGAAGAAGATTGCAATACTTTGTGGTAAAAATATTGGGGTAACGAAAGATAGGCTAAGAGGTTATAAAAAAGCTTTGAAGGATTATGACATCGGCCTTGATCCTTCCTACATTATCTATTGCGATTACAATAACTCGATGGAAGGTATCGATAGAGATATGGAAGTGAAGCTTACAGAATTACTTAATTCGGAGAATGCGCCAAATGCCATATTAGGTACTACCGATACTTTGACAACCCGTGTACTGGGCGTACTATCCAAGCTGGATATCAAGGTACCTGATGATCTAGCCGTTATTGGCTTTGCAAATACCGAAATCGCTGAAAGCCTAAATCCTTCTCTATCAACTATTCGACAACCAACTTTTGAAATGGCTGATATTGCTATTAATAAATTAATAAGCCTGATTGAATCAAAAAATCGAAGTCAAATAGACGTTCATGAAATACTTCTTGATTCGACTATTCAACTTCGAAAATCTACTAAGCTCTTACTTTCTTAGCTTAGATTTGTACTAACTTCATTTTTGGCACTAATGATTTCATTATTACCCAACCAATAAGGTAAGTCACAGCACAAATTGAGAAAATGATAAAATAACCTGCATGAACACCTTCAAATCCAAAAAAGTTCATGTTTGTCTGCTCGGAATGATCAAACAGCATACCTGATCCTTTATTGATAAAAAATGAACCGACACCTCCTGCCATGCCACCTATTCCTGTTACGGTAGCAATTGCGGATTTAGGAAACATATCACCGATTGTAGAGAAGATATTGGCACTCCATGCCTGGTGAGCTGCTCCGGCAATACCGATGATGATAACCGGTAACCACACTGAAACTGAACCCAATGGCTGCGCAAACAAAGCCAATAGCGGAAAAAATGCAAAGATCAACATTGAACGCATTCTCCCGGCATAAGGATCCATTCCTTTCTTTTCGACAAAATAAGTAGGTAACCATCCACCTATGATCGAAAGTAATGTGATGAAGTAAAGTACAAAGATATGAGGGGCACTCTCAGTCGAAGACAATCCGTATACTGAACTTAAGTATGCAGGTGTCCAGAAAAGGTAAAACCACCATACACCATCTGTCATAAATTTACCTACCGCAAAAGCCCATGTCTGTTTGTAGCGGAACATTTTGGCAAATGTAATTTTCGGCTGATCGGCTACAGGTTCCGATACGGCTTCAGCTTCTTCTACCACGCTATCATCTTGATGAATATAGTCAAGCTCGGCTTGGTTTACCTTATGATGTTTATGGGGTTTGTCATACATAAACAACCAAAATCCCATCCATAAAAAGCCCAATGCACCAATGACGATAAATGCAGCTTCCCAACCCCACGCAGCTGCGATGAATGGAATCGAAAGCGGAGCCAATAATGCTCCTATGGTAGCTCCCGCATTAAAAATACTGGTAGCAAACCCCCGATCTTTTTTCGGAAAATACTCAGCTGTAGCCTTGATAGCTGCCGGAAAGTTTCCTGCCTCACCAACAGCCAGCACGATCCGTGCAACGATAAATAAGGTAACACTCGTCGAGGCTATCAACGTGGTATCTCCTACCCTGGAAATAACTTCTCTGGCCTCCGCAAAACCTACAAACCATTCGCCTGCCACAATACCCGAGGTAGCTATTCCACATAGCGCATGGATACAAGCACCGATAGACCAGATAAAGATTGCCCATAAAAAGCCCTTCTTTGTATCCATCCAGTCAATAAATTTCCCGGCAAACAACATAGAAATCGCATATACTAGGGAAAAGATACCGGCGATGTTTCCATAGTCTTCATTCGTCCAATGAAATTCTGGCTGGATCCAATCCGTCCAGGTAAGGGAAAGAACCTGTCGATCCAAATAATTAATTGTGGTTGCAAAAAACAACAAGCTACAGATGGTCCATCTGTAGTTAGTAGGTGCAATTTTATTCATTATATTTTAAATTGATTACATATTTAAACGCTAAGTGGTTAACTCAACAATCCTAATTCTAACCCTCTGATCTCCGCAAGACCTCTCAATCTCCCAATTGCAGAATACCCCGGATTCGTTACTTTATGAAGATCATCCAACATTTGGTGTCCATGGTCTGGCCGAAACGGAATAGCTGTATCCCTTCGTTGATTTTCGGCAATAAATACTTTCAAAACGGCTGCCATATCTACATCGCCGTCAAGATGATCGGCTTCAAAAAAGTTTCCATCAGCATCTTTCCGGACATTACGAAAATGTGCGAAATAAACCCGGTGTTTGATTGCTTCAGCTATTTCAGGCACATTATTATGTACACCTGCACCCAACGATCCCGTACAGAAACAAACGCCATTAAAAGGCTTGTCTAAACCATTAATGATCTTTAAATAGTCCTCCTTACCGGATGCGATACGCGGTAAACCTAAAATGGGGTATGGAGGATCATCGGGATGAATCGCCATTTTTATAGCATCCTCTTCGCATACCTCAGCAATTTCTCCTAAAAACCACAGCAAATTATCCAGCAAACCCTCAAAACCAATCTCTTTATAGACCGTCAGGCTATGCTGTAAATCATCCAATGTAATGTCTTTTTCACTTGGTATGCCCATTAAAACAACCTGCTTCAACGCTTCAATATCAGCATCGCTATAGGCAGAAAATTTTGCTTTTGCTGTCGAAACAATCTTCTCCGGATAGTCAGCCTCTGCACCTTCTCTTTTCAGTACAAAAAGATCGAAAGCAGCCAAATCGGTCCAGTTAAAATAAAGTGCTTTGGCCCCATTCGGCATCTCTAAGTCCAACTTTGTGCGCGTCCAGTCCAGTACCGGCATAAAGTTATAAGTAATAATATGTATACCGCATGCCGCCAGATTGCGTAAAGACTGCTTATAGTTCTCTATATACTGTCCAGCATCTGCACGTCTTGTTTTGATCGCTTCATGTACAGGTACACTTTCCACCACTGACCAGGTGAGGCCAGCTTCCTCAATTATACGTTTACGCTCCTGAATGTCCGCCAATGGCCAAATATCACCGTGGCTAACGTGATGCAGTGCAGTAACAATACCTGTGGCTCCTGCTTGTTTTATATCTTGCAAAGAAACGGGATCATTAGGCCCATACCATCTCCAGGTTTGTTCAAATCTCTTCTTCATTTTATTTTTTATTTTTTTAAACTCCACTCCACGCATTAAATCCGCCGTCGACGTATACTGTTTCACCCGAAACAAATGCGGAGGCATCACTCAATAAATATACTAAAGTTCCCTCTAACTCGGAAGGGTCACCCAACCTTGAAAAAGGAGTGCCATTGATAAAACGTTGTGCCCGCGCTGTATAGGAGCCATCCGTATTGGTCAGTAGTGTTCTGTTCTGCTCGGTAAGGAATACTCCCGGTGCAATAGCATTTACCCGTACCTTATCACCGTAACGTAAAGCCAATTCTGTCGCCATCCATTTGGTATATCCGATAACACCGTTTTTCGCTACAGTATAACCTAATACTCGCGTTATAGCCTGACTGGAAGAAAGCGAGCCTATATTGACAATACTTCCCTTGCCCTTTTCGGCAATTACTTTTCCAAAAACATGGGTAGGTATGATAGATCCAAATAAATTCAGCTCTATAGCTTTAATAGTATCCTGAACATTTGATGCAAATAAATCCTGATCGGGCGTTATGGTGGCGCCCGGAATATTTCCGCCGGCAGCATTTACCAACCCGTCAATCGTTCCCCACTTAGCAAGAATTTCTTCCCGCGCGTCAATCATGGATTGCTCATCCATCACATTTGCAGCAATGGCAAGTCCTTCACCACCCAGTGATTCGACCATCGTTACACGTTCATTCGCCTTTTCTAAATTACGGCCGATAATACAAACCCTGGCTCCTGCTTCTGCCAAAGCTTTTACGAAATTTTTGCCCAAGATCCCGGTACCGCCCGTTACAACGATTACTTTACCTTTCAAAGAAAACCTATCTAATATATTCATGTTATAATTGTTGATGAAAGTATCCTGCAAGTTACTAAGATTAATGAATTAATAAATCATTAATTACGATAACGATTTCGGTCATAATTAAATGACAACGGTTGATTTTATTCGATGAATAGTTGTACTTTAGCTATCATTTTAAAAGTCTTTAACCATGGATAGTGTACTCTGCTTCGGTGAAATCTTGTTAAGACAACAAGCATTGGGCGACTCTTTTTTTGAAAAGAACAATAATTTACTTCGCATATATCCGGGAGGTTCGGAGGCCAATGTCGCGGTAAGTTTGTCGCTGATGGGTACGCCGACAAGCTACTTTAGTGCATTTCCCGATCATGCTTTATCGGACGAAATTATTTCAACATTAGACGCACTTCATATTGACACGACAAAGATTGTAAAATATGGCGATCGTCTCGGATCTTATATTCTATTATCTTCTAATGGCTTGACAAAGGGAGAAGTCATTTATGACCGAAAATATTCCAGCTTTAGCTTACTCACCTCCGAACAGATTGACTTTGACAGGTTGTTCGATAAAGTGGACTGGTTCCACTGGACAGCGTTAACTCCTGCGTTAAATAGAGACATGGCCACGCTTATGGAGACAATCCTGGCCGAAGCTGAGAAAAGAAAGATTACAATTTCTGTCGACTTAAATTATCGAAACAGGTTGTGGCAATATGGCAAAGAACCCATTGAAGTCATGCCACAACTGGTAAAGTATTGTGATGTCATCATGGGAAATATTTGGGCCGCCAATAAAATGATCGGCACTTCAATTGACGACTCTCTCCATCGCCACACAAGCACAGACGAGTATGTCGCATATGCCACAAAATCCGCCCATGAAATATTCGAAAAGTTCCCAAAGGCAAAACATGTTGCTAATACATTCCGGTTTATGGACAGTCCAACGCATAACTATTTTTACGGAACATACCATACGCCTGAAAGCACCACCGTGTCGCAACTGCATGAAACACAGGAGGTCGTGGATCGTATCGGCAGTGGAGATGCATTTATGGGAGGGTTGATACATGCGTTGAAAAACAACAAACCGCCTCAGGAAGTTATCGATATTGCTACAGGGGCAGGTTATCAAAAGCTCTTTGTATCAGGCGATTTTGGAAACGGAAAATATTAAAAATAAAAGTACATGCATTATGAATGATATACTACAAACTATTGCTAAACACCCAGTCATACCCGTATATTATCACGACGATAGTGATACCTGCATCGAGGTTCTCAAAGCAGCCTACGCGGGTGGGATACGTATATTTGAATTTGTAAACCGGGGATCCAAAGCTCAGGAAAACTTTCAAATTCTTTTAGATTATAAAAAAACGCACCTCACCGATCTGGTATTGGGTATAGGAACGATAAAGACGGCTAAACAAGCACAAGATTTCATAGCTATTGGTGCTGACTTTATCGTTAGCCCTATCGTTTTGCAGGAGATAGCTCAAGTAACACTTGACAAAGGGATTTTATGGATTCCCGGCTGTATGACACCCACAGAAATTGCTTTAGCCGAATCTTTAGGCGCTCCTCTCGTGAAGCTGTTTCCAGGCGATACACTTGGACCGAATTTCTTAAAAGCGATCAAGCCTTTATTCCCTAATGTCAAATTCATGCCGACGGGCGGTGTCGATGTCGAAGAAAAAAACATTCGCGGTTGGTTTGATGCAGGCGTATACTCTGTTGGACTGGGATCGAAACTTTTCAACAAACCGGAGGATGC
>JBEBVG010000092.1:0-12060 GCA_040392845.1 Sphingobacterium sp.
GGGATGGTTATCCAAATATCTTCTTTAAAAAAAGCCCGAATTCCGTAGTCATCCGAGCACCCTCACGCACCAGGTTCCAATCTCTTGTGATAATCTGTCCGGTATCTAAGACTGTCCAGCGACGACGGCGGATATGTAGCGTAACTTTCTGACCTCGAATGGGAAAGTCTGAAATCTCGGAGGTAGGCATAAAGCCTTTGGATTCCAGCCTGCTATTCTCATAACCTGCCGGAGCAATATTAAGCTCGTCTAAATAAATGTGGAGTTGATTATGGGCCTGATCGACTTCTAAAATCTGAAAGTATTCCAATAGCCCTTCGGGCATCAATAGGGATAGTAATTTACGTTCGGCTTCTTGCAAGGGATATCTGTATTAAAGTTGCTAAACTAAGAAATTTTTGGTATTCCCCCCAAGAATTCCGATTGATCCAAATGTTTTCGTTCAAAACAAATTTCGGAAATACGTAAAATAAAAATGACCGAGCAGAGATAAACCTATACTCAGTCATTTCTTTATGACCCATTAAAAAGTTAAGACTTTTTCAGTACCCTCGACTGGTGATTAGCCCTTTTTCAATCAATCAAACAACTATAATTTATTGGTGCGCAAAATATGACTTGATTATATCGTTCACTAAGCTATTTAGCTTCACATCCTGCAACTGTGCAGCATCTGCCAGTTTTTTGTGCAGTTTTGGGGTTAATCGAATATTAAACACGCCTTTGTATTCCTTTTCTATCGGTATACCGCTTCTTTCACATACTTCTATATAATTATCTACGGCCTGGGTGAAATTGTTATAAAAATCTTCGGTATTCTGTGCTTCATACATAATGGCCCCGTTCACACCTACCAACTGACCGTAAAAGATTTTGTTTTCAGGATCAAACTCTATTGTTCCCTTGATTCCCTTGTGTTCTAAAGTTTTCATTGTTATATTATTTTTTTGTCCTGTAATTCCATTAGTATAGCCTTTATTTGGTATTCTTTCAATATATCCGGATTGTGGGGCTTGTGCAGGCTTATGACGCTCTTTATCTCCTGATGGACGAACGATACACCGCTACCAGATGTTTTGCCCTTATTGTCTTCTTCGTATCCCAGCCCGGTTAAAACCGTTCTTAATTCCGAATAAGAAAAATCTTTTGGCTTTGATTTCAACCGTCTTAACAGCTTATCCTTTCCTGACATTTTCTACTTGATTATCTATTGATACAAATGTAACTATTTTTTAGTCACAATAAATATTTTGGAAAATTAATAACATTTAGAAGTTGTATCGTGTTGTTGTCATGTTCTGGCGTATTTTTTTCGGGAATGTTATCGGATAGCATTTTATAAGGTTCGGTATCAGAATTGAAAACTATATATCAAAGATATTTAATCCAGCCAAACCATTTCCTATATCCTATTATATGCTCATTAGCATAAGCTTCTTTTTCGAAGCTTATCGATCTGTAACTATCTTTTCCTGTTGCTATAGTCCTTATTAACCATTCCAGTATATACCATAGATAGAAAGGCAGGATGAGCATTTCAAGTTGTTGTCGAAAGTGTATCATTTCGTGCCGCCTGATCCTATCGCTTAACAAGCTGCCTTTTGTGATAAGAATGAAAGGGAAGATCGCCATAGCCGCTATTCGCTTATTTCTGGGAAGTATTTTTATCACTATCATTACGGGCAATGTTTTTATAAACTCAACAAAGTTATCATAATACGTAAACTCTTCCGGTTTACTTTCTTTCCTTTTTCATCAAAAACACCTAAATTAGACCTACACCATATTACATGGCCTTCAATAGCATAGTCTAAAATCATTTTTTTCGTTATGGCAATAAAATTCAATGTTCATGAAATCGGTAGCGTTATAGATCCCGCTGCCCCGAAGAAGTTTTATCTTCGGCCTGTAAGTTCGGGCGAAAAGTCATTAGATGACTTAGCTGCGGAAATTTCCCACGCTTCGTCACTTTCCGAAGCAGACGTTCATGCCGTCCTGCAAAGTTTGGTACATGCAATCCCCCGTGCCATATCCTATGGCTATATTGTGCGTCTGGGCAACTTAGGTTCTTTTCGGATGAGTATCAACAGTACCGGAAGCGCAAAGAAAGAAGATGTATCCGAAAAAAACATATCCAAACGCCGGTTAATTTTTAATGCTGCCAAGCAAATGAAAGGGAAACTGGAAAAGATAGCGTTCGAAAAGAACGACTGACCTAACCCGTTTTAGAAAATTGCCTAAGTAACTTCACAAAATGACTTAGGCGACTTTACAAAAATGAGTACTCAATTTACTTAAAACGAGTACTCATTTTATATAAATTGAGTACTCATTTTCACGATAACGCCTAAGCCATTTTTAAATATCGCCTAACCCGGTTTATCAAACCGTCCGTCTCATTCATTCGTTTGACTGGAGTCGGTAGACTCAGCATCCTTATCCGACGGAGGATCTTTCCGCTCTACCGTAACCTTACATTCTGTCAGTAATGCGGCTACCGCCCCCACAGCAGCAATTATCGGTGCAAAAATAGCTCCGATAACACCTATTGTGGCGGGAAAACTGATGATTTCATTTCCGTTTTTGTCAGCAATACTGATTTTTGTTACATTTCCTTCTGCAATCAGCTCTTTGATTTTTTTGAGAAGGTTCTCTCCTGTTGTATAAAATGTTTCTTTGAATGACATAGTTTCTTAATTTTTCGTTGTTCAAAATTACCTATATATAAACCCTAACAATATAGACTTTAGGCAAATACATCTTTACTCTCGGTGAAAGGGTGACATCAATCGGTGTAAAAACAATTATCTTTTAGATCGCATCGCTGCAACCTTTTTTACATTTTCATTTTGTAGCAATTGTTCATATTCCTCTGAGGCACTATCAACTAGCTTTATCTTCCCATGATCATCGCTATAGATACCCCACCCATAAGTCTTAGTCAATGGAGACGTTCGCAGGCAGGGTTGCCCTTTCGAATAAAATTGTATACGCTCTTTTTCGTAGTCCTGTTCAGAGATATCCCCACGCAGGGCATAGACGATAAATATAACATCATCGGAAGTATATTGAAACGGATTTTGTCCGATAAGGTCAAACTGGTAATTTGCTACAGTCTGTTTCCCCGGCTTGACCGGAGGCGCAATACCACGGTCTGCCCTAGTATCGTCTGCAATCGTAATCAATGTATTATAATAATTTGTACTATGTTGTTTCATTCTAATAAACCATTTAACATCAAGATTTAATACGGGTATACTGACTACTCAGGAAGTCAATAGTGGCCTCCATAAGTTTTATAAGAGCGTCCTCATGAATATCGGCAAGTTTCTTTATATAGATACACGCTTTACCTGATTTAAATTTCCCTAAGCCTTCTAAAAGATGAGCGTGTCCCTCCCACCCTGTAAATACGTACAACGAGATAGCTGCTTTACGCGGAGAAAAACCTATTAACGGCGCCTCCCCTTCATGGCCACTCGCATAGACATAATGATATTTGCCGAAACCGATGATAGAAGGGCCAAACATACGTGCTTCTTCACCCGAAACACGTTCCATCAATTTCACGAGATCATAACTGTCCTTTCGCTTTTGCTCACTTTCAACGTTTTGGATAAAAGCCCGAACACTTTCTTCTGTATAAACTGTTTTATTTTTTGTATTTGTCATATAGTCCTTTCCCCGAAAGTATTAATGGCTGAATTTTCTCTAATCTGCGCCTTTTCGTCTTTTCCTGCTTCGCGTTGTTAATGTAGTCGATGTACTCATTTTGCCTTCCAGTCGTAAGATTCGTGAAAGCAGCTTGAAATGCAGGGTCTTGTTCCAGTAATTCTTTTAACAATCCTTCCGGAGCTTTAGACATCGGCTTCTCCACCGTCAATTCTTTCCCATCCTTTACAGCTTGGACACTTTCTTCGATATATGCCAATATCTTCTTTTCATTCATCTCCAGCACGCTCGTAAAACGCCACTGACGCAAACTTTTTGTTTTTCCTTCGGACGCATTGACCAACACCTTATCACGATCCTCTAAAAACACGCCGTTATAAAACCATATGGAAAAGAAATTTTTAAAACCTCCCCAGCTAATCACATTCCTCCCTTGATAAGTATACACTTCTGTTCCCCACTTAAATGTTTTTGTCAGCTCAGTCTTTACGATAATTTGTGCCATCAGCTCATAACACGCTTCCCAATCTGAACGGTAAGTATCCCATCTTGGTTCATTTTTATCTTTCAACAGTTCAACGTTGAAACGAACCAGATCCTGTATAAGCCTTTTAGGTAAGGGCCTATCCAAAGGCAATTGTATGCCGCCCTTCGAGGTCTTAAATGATGCCAACTGTTCAGCGAAAGCTTCTATCGCTGCTGACCCTGGATATAGTCCAACATGATTTTTATGGCGCGCAAAGTGAATAATATTGCCATGATATCTATACGTTGGCATTTGGTAGTTGATTGTTTCCATCGCTTCATCCGGAACCGCCTCGCGGATTATCCTCCTCAGCTCTTTTAACAGACTCTGCGAATCAATATCGAAACTATCAATATATTCATCTATGGTACGAAAAGAATTGCTCATGAATTATTCTTCATAAAGTCAAACGCTCCTTTTCGTAAGTTTATGCCATATTCTAGATACGCCTTAAGGCAAGCTAAAAAATTAGCCCATCCTTCCGATTGGCCTATAGCTTGTTGAATACCCGCATCATCTTTATCCATAGAACTTTCTTTAATACGGACCACAGTACTATCATCACCATAGGTCTCTAAAAAAACCTCTACAAGCATCCCCTCGGTTCCATCACTCCAGTCAAAGGAGATATAACTATCCTTCTCCATAGTTTTGCCCGTCACCGGAAAACTTTCTTCAAATTCCGGAAATTTCCAGCTCACGGTTTTTCCTTCTTCCAGTCGACCTGTACTGCTTTCAATAAAATAATTACTCATCTTTTCAGGAGCAACTATCGCATCAAAGACTTCAGCCCTGGGTTTCATGATCTGAATAGATGCTTTTGCTGTTAGTTTATTATCCATAAGCGATTATTTTTATAATTCATGGTCTTCTATCAGTTGTTAAGCAGATCTTCATTTATCACATCAGTTCTGCAGAATTTCCTTACGTATTCTGCTAAGCGAACTATCTGTAACACCCAAATAAGAGGCGATATATTTCAAAGGAGCCTGTTGTATAACCTGAGGTTTTTCTTCTATGAGGCGCAAATAACGTTTTGCTGCTGTCTCTGTAATTATCTCTGTAGCTCTCATTTTACTTCTGTACAATTCAAATGCCATCCACGCTCTTCCCCATTCCCGAAATGCCGGAATTTGATGAAATAAGTCTTGAAATATGTCGAAATCTATTTTCCATAACACACAATCTGTCAGACACTGTATATATTCCTGTGTAGGAACACGTTGGAAGATCGAAGCTACTTCAATGACGACCTCTTGATTCCCGATAAAGCCTGTGGTAATCTCATTGCCGTCAAAGTCATAAACATAAGTTCGCACCAGCCCGCTCTCAATGACATAATATTCATTCGCGACCTGGTCTTTTTGTAACAAAAACTTACCCTTATCGACAATTGATTTGGTATGAGCATCACATATCATGTCCAGATCGGCACTTTGAAGCGAGGGATGTTGATACGCAAATCGTAATATATCCATGTGAGATCGAAATTTTTATCCAATGTAAGGAAATGTCTACATTTCCTAAAACGGATCTTTCACTTCAAAAGAAATTTCCCCCTTGGTACGCGGGTGAACAAACTTAATATAGCCAGCATGCAAACATAGCCGTTCGCCACGCCGGCCATAAAGATCATCGCCTACAATCGGTGTGTTTAATCCCCGTTGATGGGCTGAATGTACACGAAGCTGATGTGTACGTCCCGTCAACGGGAAGTAATGAACCCGTGTATATTTGCCTTCTACTCCTACGACCTGATAACGCGTTTGAGCCGCCTTACCATAGACTTCGCACACGACCTGTCTCGGCCTATCTTCCAGATCTACGCGAAGCGGAAGGTCGACAAGGCCTTCAGACGATGAAACAATTCCATCTAAAAGTGCGGTATATCTTTTCTCTACAGTATGTCGGATAAATTGATCCTGCACAAACTGATGAGCATCCTTATTTTTCGCCAACACTAAAATCCCCGAGGTAGACATATCGAGCCGATGGATGATGAGTGGTCCTGTGATATCAGGATAGCTGGCCAAAATTCGAGTCTGCACGCTATCTTGTACATGAATGCCGGGAACCGAAAGAAATTCAGTAGGTTTGTTCACGACAATAATATCATCATCTTCAAAAATAACCTCCAGCTCGCTATTATCTGCAGGATTTTGGAGCATAGGATTGTCATCTACAGCTAGACCTTGCAGCATATGCCCAAGTATAGGCTCACATTTCCCCCGACATGAAGGGTAGTAATACCGATGTTTACGCACCTCTGATGCCGGAGAAGCGCCCCACCAAAATTCAGCCATACATATAGGTTTCAACTGATGTTGATAGGCATATTGCAGTAGTTTCGGGGCTGCACATTCACCTGCTCCGGCCGGAGGCAGCATGTTTGTTATCTCCTCAAAAATTGTACGGATAGACTTCTCCTCTCCTTTAGCATTCAAAAACTGATATTGATCGAACAGCTGGAGCTGTAGACGCGCAGACCGATGTTTGCGCAATTCCTTCTTTTTGTCGATAGCATGAAGAAGATCATTCAGCAGGTGTTCGATATGCTTTATCTCCTGCTGACAAGTTTGCTTTTCTACATCATATTCATGTTGATCGCGATAACTTTGGCGGATGAGGTCCTGCTCCAGAATCGTATAAGCCTCATCAGAAAGCTTCTGCCGCTCTTCCGTCCGTGTTTGCTTTCGCAAAGCTTTATTTGCTTTATGTAAAGCACGTAAAGCAGACAACCGTGCATCACATGCCGTCCTGGTCTTCTGCAGCCTATCTCGCAATACATCCAACTGTGGATCAGTCTCCAAGCCTTCAATCTCCCGGTTTAGCTGGTTGATCTCTTTTTCTTCCAGCAAGAAAAAACCGCTCTCTTCCAGCATGTCAAATATAGGTGGCACGAAATAACGATGGCAGTTGCTGCCCGCCAACTTCCCTGAACAAGCTGCTAAGTACCCCATTCGTCCCTCCTGATTTTCCACGACTAACACCCCAAACATCTTTCCGATAGGTGCTGTATCTGCATAGGTTGTCAATCCGAAATTATGTACAAAATCTGTCTGTTGAAGGAGGTAGTCTTGTAGTTCCTCAGCCGCTACAACACTTAAGGGATGTGGGTCGTAGCAGAATGGAAAAGTAAACCTGTCCGGCCTGTCCAACAAAGAAACATCCTGTTTAAAAGCGTGAAAAAATGTCGGTATATTTTCCATCTGCAGCACTCACAATGAGCCACAAAACTAAGAAGTTTTTCTTGAATATGCTTGCCGGATAGCGTGAAAAAGGGTAACTTGTGTTAATATACAATAACTCAGTTTTATGGCATTCAACAAACGGAAAATAGGAATTTCAACATTAGAAATAACACCTCTGATATTTGGGGGGAATGTATTTGGATGGACTTTGGATGAGGCGGAGTCTTTCGCAATATTAGACAGCTTCGTCAATGCCGGATTTGATGCAATAGATACTGCCAACAACTATCCACATTGGGTAGAGGGAAGACAGGGCGGTGAATCTGAAAGCATTATAGGCAGTTGGCTCAAAGCACGTGGCAATCGGGACAAGATCATATTAATGACGAAGGTCGGCGGACGATTTAGCTACGCCGAAAAACATAATATCCAAAGGAGTCATATCATGGAGCAGGTAGAACATTCCTTACGACGCCTGCAAACAGACTATATCGATCTCTATCAGACCCATTATGACAAAGAAGAGACAGCCGTGGAGGAAATACTACGCGCTTATGAAGAATTGATCAGACAAGGAAAAGTTCGATATATAGGTGCCTCCAATGTCACCCCTGAAAGATTGGTCGAAAGCCTGGACCTCGCCGCAGACAAAAATCTGCCGGCCTATATTTCTTTGCAACCTGAATATAACCTGTACGATCGGGCGAAATATGAAAATCTATATAAAAATATTGTTTCGGAAAAACAATTAGGCGCTATTCCTTATTACTCTCTAGCAAGCGGCTTCTTAAGCGGCAAATACAGATCGGAAGAAGACTTTTCAAAATTCACTCGTGGTGAGGGAATTTTGAAAAAGTATTGGAATGAACGAGGACAACGTATCGTAAAAGCATTAGATGAGGTTTCGGCAGCTTATCAAACCTCTCCTTCTAGTGTTGCATTGGCATGGTTATTGGCACAACAAACAATAACCGCACCTATTGCAAGTGCCACCAAAGATACGCATATACGATCCTTTGTAGACGCTGTAGAGCTAAAACTGGACGATGAAGCAATAGCAACATTGAATGAAGCAAGTACATATTAACATTTTAAATAATATATCGTTATGAAAACAAACATTGGAATTAAGGAAAAGGATACGACAGCAGTAGCTGCCATTTTAAACAAATTGTTGGCTGACGAAAGTGTATTGTACCAAAAGGTAAGAAATGCACATTGGAATGTCGAAGGCCCTGGTTTCCATGAACTCCATATCTTTTTTGAAAGTATTTACAACGAGCTGGCGTTGGTAGTCGATGAGGTTGCCGAGCGTGTACGTACCATTGGCCACTATGCGGCCGGTACGATGAAAGAATATTTGCAGCTGACCCAGCTGACCGAAGCAAAGGATGGCAAAAATGATGGTAACACGTATATCAAGGATCTGCTGAATGATTTCGAGAGTTTGATTATTTCCATTCGCAGTGATATCGACAAAGTAGCGGAACATGGTGATGCCGGTACGGAAGACTTCCTGGGAGGTGTAATAGAGAAGCATGAAAAGACGGCATGGATGTTAAGATCACACTTGAGATAGTACTTACACATATTACAAATACATTGCTGGCGCCAGAAGTTATCTTTTGGCGCCTTTTTTAATGACAAATATTCTATCAAAATTCTTTAAGTTTGCAGAAGTATTATAAAAAGACTACTAACTTAGTTTATTCAATATGATTATACAACCGCGCGTAAGAGGTTTTATCTGCTTAACATCGCATCCTCAGGGGACAGCCCAACATGTCAAAAACCAAATTGAATATGTAAAGTCAAAGGGAACAATCGAAAATGGCCCCAAGAGGGTCTTAGTCGTAGGTGCTTCTACAGGCTTCGGTTTAGCTTCACGCATTACTGCCGCTTTTGGTTCGGGCGCTGCTACCATAGGCGTATTTTTTGAAAAACCTGCCGCAGCAGGCAAACCAGGAACCGCCGGATGGTACAACAGTGCTGCTTTCGAAAACGAAGCACATGCCGCAGGCTTGTATGCAAAAAGTATAAATGGTGACGCTTTTTCGGACGAGGTAAAACAACAAACTATTGAGCTCATCAAACGTGATTTAGGTCAGATAGATTTGGTCGTATATTCATTGGCTTCACCAAGACGTACACATCCCAAAACCGGCGTAGCACACTCATCTGTATTGAAGCCTATCGGGCAATCTTTTACCGATAAAACAGTAGATTTCCACAGTGGAGTGATATCCGACATTTCGATACAACCTGTAGAAAACGAGGAAGATATCGCAAATACAGTGGCTGTCATGGGTGGCGAAGATTGGAAGTTCTGGATAGAAGATTTAAAAGCAGCAGGCGTATTGGCCGAAGGTGTAAAGACAGTAGCCTATTCATACATCGGGCCCGAACTTACTTATCCTATTTATCGCAATGGTACAATTGGCCGGGCAAAAGATGATCTGGAAGGAACTGTGCCTGTTATTAATGAATTGCTGAAAGATATCAATGGCATTTCCTATGTCTCAGTCAACAAAGCACTAGTTACACAATCCAGCTCAGCAATCCCTGTAGTACCATTGTATATTTCATTGCTATACAAAGTCATGAAAGAAAAAGGTATCCATGAAGGAACGATAGAACAAATGCAACGTCTTTTTGCAGATAGATTATATGCAGAAAATACTCCTCTTGATGAAAAAGGACGTATCCGTGTCGACGACTGGGAAATGCGTCCTGATATTCAGGAAGAAGTAGCTAAACTTTGGCAACAAGCTACTACAGAGAACCTGGAAGATATTTCGGACATTAAGGGCTATCGTGACGATTTCTTTAATTTATTCGGCTTTAATTTTCCGGAAATAAACTATGATGCCGAAACAGACGAATTGGTTAACGTACCCAGTATAGAAAATTAACTGCCCATCGGGTTATAAAAAGAGGCTGTCTCAGATTATTGTGAGACGGCCTTTTTTAGGTCTTCTATAGCTGCTCATTGGCAAGGAGCTCCTCAAGAGCTTGCATTGCCTCCAATTGAAGTTCTGCTTGATTACGGACAACACCGATAATATTTTCAATAACCTCCATATTCTTTATTGCCAGTGCATAAACTTTGGAATTCTCCTCTTCTCCTCTTACGCAAGTCGACAGCACAGCATGTCGTGGATCAGGACCCACTATCGTTGAAATTTCGCCCCAAGACCAGGGAATATGGCTCTTAACTTCTTGTTCTTTCTCCATATCCACCTCTGTAGCTACTAGTGGTATCAGTTGTGCTTTAAATTGTTGAGCTTGCTGCATGTTTTTCTCCAAAATGGCAATGATATCACTGTCTTGCTCATTGTTCAGCATTCCAATCGCTTTAGCATAGCCAATGACCCGCTCATGATTGAGAGCAACCAAGTCTGCCAACATTTCGATATTTTCTTCATTAATGTTTTCCATAATACGTCAACCGGGCGCCTAGTTACCCTTTTTTATGTAGAACAACTATAGGGGTCATAAGTTTATTGTTTTTGATCTCTTTTCTTCTTTTTTTTCTTAGATTTGAACTAATATTTTTAGTAAAATATATAGAAGAATGAAAAGATCGGGTACTGCTGAGCTTCCTCTACATTACGGAAAGGTTCCGAGTTGGTTATACGAACGTATGTCCGTATTGGGACTATCCATCATTGAAAACATATTGCAGGATTATGGAAAAGACGAAGTATTGAGAAGATTAGCGGATCCTTTCTGGTTTCAAAGTTTCGGGTCAGTACTCGGTATGGATTGGCATTCATCGGGTATTACAACATCTGTAATGGGAGCCCTGAAAAGATCCATAAATCCCAATTTCAAAAGTTTGGGATTATATATATGTGGCGGAAAAGGAAAGCTCTCCAGGGAAACGCCCGGAGAAATATTGAAGGTTGCCGAAAAGACGGGCAACGATGGGGAGAACTTAATACGCTGCAGTAAACTCGCTGCAAAAGTAGATAATACGGCCATCCAGGATGGCTATCAACTATATCTCCACAATTTCATTCTCTCAGATCAGGGAAAATGGACCGTTGTACAACAGGGCATGCACGATCGTGATGGTACGGCAAGAAGATATCACTGGCATTCGCATAATCTCAGGTCATTTGTGGACGAACCCCATCATGGAATTCATGGAATATCTCGCGGAAACATCCTGAACCTCACATCATCAATCGCCGCACAAAACCGACAGGGAATCCTTACGATATCTAAGGAAGATACGGAAAAGGTTATCAGGGAATTTCGAAATCTGGTTATGCCTGGAAGACACGGTATACGGGCGTCCGACATTGACTTGAAACGACTGGGAGCAATGCTGTATGTGACGCGGGAATCCGACCTAAACTCATTTGAAGATCTCCTGTTATTAAAAGGCATAGGCCCCCGAACCATGCAGGCTCTGGCTTTAGTAAGCGAAGTGATTCATGGTGGACCGTGCCGTTTTGAAGACCCGGCAAGATTTTCATTTGCCCATGGTGGCAAAGATGGACATCCTTTTCCTGTTCCATTGCAGGTTTACGACGAAACGATAGATACTTTCCAAAATGGCATCATAAAGTCGAAGTTAGGGGAACGTGAAAAATTGGCTGCAATCAAAAGACTTCACAAAATGTGCGTCATGACCGAAAATTATTTCCAGCCCCAGTTTGACCT
>JBEBVG010000093.1:0-11962 GCA_040392845.1 Sphingobacterium sp.
ATACTAATGCCGGATATGGTGCAAAGATGCTCGGCAAATCCTGGAGAAGATCAGACTTCGTGCGATTGAGGGAGGTATATATAGGATATCCGTTGAAATCAAATAAGCTAAATAGCCTGATGGGTATTAAGAGTATAAAGTTTTATGCTACCGGAAATAACTTGCTGACATTCACCTCGCTATTAGAAGGAGATCCTGAGAACACCGATCTGCGTTATGGAGATTATCCGCAAATGAAAACCTTTAAAGTGGGATTACAAGCCGCTTTCTGATAAATCTATGGACATGAAAAGTATAACAAGTAATATATCAAAAAGATTGAACGTCCTGCTGGTGCTATTGCTCTCCGCAGCGATGACGTCCTGTGAAAAATATTTGGATAAGTCTCCGGATATAGGGATGACGGATGAGGACGTATTTACGAACTACCAGACGTTTAAGGAGTATTTTAATTCGCTCTATTACGGTGAAGGCGGGGGCAACTTGAACATTAAAGCTCATTTTCCTCTTTTCTTTCACATGTGGGATCAGAAGATGACAGCAGAGTCTTTGACCGATATAGTAGATATGTCGCGTATGCAGTATTCTCAAGGCCCCAAGCGAGGCATCGGATCGACTTTATTTGGCGATCAATGGGGATATTATAGTACGAGGAAGAGAGTGACGAGTTCCTGGAGAGCTATCAGGGTATGCAACACCGCTATCAAAAATATCGATAGAGTGGTAGATATCAGCGATGGAGATAAAAATGATGTTCTTGGACAAGCCTATTTCATCCGGGCATTCTGTTATTTCGAACTGTTTCGTTTTTATGGTACTCTTCCCTATATCGAAATTCCTTTAGGGCCGGAAGACGAATGGGATCTGCCACGTCCAAGCACTAGCGAAATGATTGATAAGATCGTAGCGGACTTTGACCTAGCGGCCGACTATTTCCACAAAGCTGGAAAAACAAGACGGGATCCAGGTTCGGGGCAGGGACATCTGAATGATCCCGACCAGGACAAACCCAATGGCGTGGCTGCCAAAGCAATGAAATCAAGAGCGTTGCTTTATGGTGCCAGCCCACTCAATAATCCTATAAATGACCGAGGGCTGTGGGAGAGAGCGGCGAAGGCATCTTGGGAGGCTATAGCATTGGCATTGGAGAATGGGTATGAGCTGCTCCCGCTAAATAGATATACAGACAATTATTATGGGACAAAATATACCAATGAACAGATATGGGGACATTCTCCGGGAACATTTGCGCCCAGTGCGCCGGAGATGGAGACATTCTTGGCTCCCATATTCTCAGGCGCAACAAACGGATCGGGACAATGCCCTACGGAGAATTTTGTAAATCGCTTTGAAACGAAGGATGGATATCCGTTGTATACAGACGCTGAAAGACAACAGGCTATTATAGATGGGAAGTACAACGAGCAAGATCCCTATCGCAATCGGGATCCACGCTTTGGCCTAACTGTTGTCTACAATCAAAAGGCTATGGATGGATATGGTAATGCATCGCTTTATCAAGAAGAAAATGGGCAAAAGCCTGCAGAGTCTCTACTGTCCGAGGTCAGGCATTATTCACGTACAGGATATTATGAGTGTAAGCGTACCGGTAGTCTTGCATTGAAGTCCTCGGTCACACGATTGCTGTTCACAGATCCTATCATACGGTTGGGCGAGTTATATCTCAACTATGCAGAGGCGGCAAATGAAGCTTGGGGCGTGAACGGGCAGGCACCGGGAGCTACAATGACGGCTCTTGAAGCGCTGAACCATATCAGGTCGAGAGTCGAGATGCCGGATGTATTGGCCAAATATACCGTTAATGCGGATCTTCTTCGGGAGAGAATAAAAAATGAGCGAATAATCGAGCTTAGCTTCGAGGGCTTTCATTACTACTGTGATATACGCCGCTGGAAAGATGCTCCGAGATTGATGAGTGGAAAATTATATGGTGTACGTGCCACAAAACTTTCAACGGCAAACCAGAACCCGACCCTCTATCCTACAGGGTTTAAATACGAGCGTTACGAACTGCCTGCCGATAGGCAAGTTGCCTGGAGGAATGGTATGTATTATGTACCATTCAAGCAGTCAGATCTTTTGAAAATGAAAAATTATGTTCCAAACGAGGCTTGGTAATTAAGCATGAATTAAATTGAAATCTATGAAATTTATAAGTGTATATACGAATTTGTTCAAGATTGCAATCCTGTTGACGGTTTTGGCTTCTTTTCCTGGTGTGAATATTCGTGCACAACAACAAGCCCAAACTTCATTCAGAGGCACTTCTTTGGCTATTCAAGTCCTAAGTACAGATGACAAGCCTGTGCAGGATGCACAGATAACCATCGGTGAAGGTCTTGACTATTTTAAAACGGACAAAGACGGAAAAGCAAACATTGTGATCACCGATGAGGACGAGATCGTCACTATCTATAAATATGGATATGGACGCCTGGAAACAAAGGTGGCGAACTTACGGGAAAAGGGAAGATTAGTGTTGGAAACATTGGAGATATTTGCAGATCCCGATGATGTCAAATCCCTGCCCTTTGCTGTTGAAGAAAAGCGTTCGTCGTTGGGAAGTTCGTATTTGGTAAAAGGAGAAGATTTAGAGAAACTTCCCTCGACGGATATCCGTCGTTCACTAACAGGTCTTGTACCAGGATTAGATGTCACCGAAAACCATGGTGGTCCTGGTATTACTTCCCTGGAGCGTATCAATCGCTTTGGTTCTATGTCTAAAGTAGACCTATCGATGAGGGGGAAGACTCCTATCTATATGCTGGACAATATGCCTATAGATGTAGCTGAAACGCCACTGGACCCGCAGCAAATTGAATCGATTACTGTTGTAAAGGATTTGGTCGAAAAAGCATTATATGGTCCATTCGCGGCTAATGGTATTATCCATATCAAGACCAAGCGAGGAGCGGCGCATAGCCGTCAGCTCAATGTAGACTACGAAGAAGGTGTAAATGTTATAGATCGTATGCCTGAATTTGTAGGTGGTGTGGAATACGCCAAGATGAATAATATCGCACGTAACAACAGCGGCCTTACCATGTTGTATGCCAAAGAAGATATCAGCCGGTATGCAAAGGAAGATCCATACGATATGTTATATCCAAATGTTAATTTTAAGGATATGATGATCAAAAATTCGGCTAGCTATCGGCGGGCAAATGTATCGACCTCAGGAGGAAATGAGAGTATGACTTATTACTCTTACCTGGGTTATTCTGGAGAGGGCGACATTTACAAAATAGGGCCGGCCTCTAACTATAACCGGATAAACTTCAGTGCCAACCTGGATGTGCGGCTGAATAGTTTCATAAAATCCCGTTTTGGTTTCTTTTCAAACCTGTCAAATAGAAAATCACCTAACTACGGGTATAACAGTAATTATAGCAGCGAAAGTGAAACCAGTAACTGGACAATGGATGCTATCGAATTTTCCAGGGTAATTGGCCATCTGACGACAATCCCTCACATTTCGTTCCCGGTATATGCCAACAATGAGGAAAATCTGACGCGCCCATATTATGCTGTGAGTCCGGCGTTCACTCAAAATCCGATAGGTAATATCATACACAATGGGAGTTACAACGATAGGTTAAGAAAAGGTTTGATCAGTGCCGCTGTAGACATGGACTTTTCTTTTCTGCTGAAGGGATTGACTTCTACGACTTCCTTTACCTTGGATGCAAATAATCTTGTCCGGTTAGGTACAGCCGAAGATTATTCGGCTTATCTAATCACAAAAGGAGTAAATATCAATGGTGAGGAAGTGCCGGTCCTGACTCGGAGTAGCAGCCACTCTTTGAGCGAAATGTCGAATAAGACGAAGCTGACAGATTATAATTCACAGCGTCTTTTTGGCTACCAAAAATTTGATTATAAGGGAAGTTTTGGTAAGCATGATATCGGTGTAGGTACAAATCTATTGATCACCAAGCGTATCCTGAAGTATATAAGTGAGCATAGAAGAGAGGTGACGGGTGTACTCACTGGAAATTATGCCTATGATAAGAAATATCTTTTTCAGACGGCTATGGCGTACTCAGGGACGTATTCATTGAAGAATAACCGCTATTCTTTTTCTCCTACTGTAGCAGCAGGCTGGATTGTTTCGGATGAGGATTTTATGAAGGAAAATAGCTTCGTAGATTACCTTAAATTAAGGTCCCAGTATGGTGTGATGAGTTATGATGGGTCCATGTCTGCTTACAGGGACATGGATAGTTATGCCTGGGACAATACAGGGCAGGCTTTTGGGCCTCATACCGCCAACCAATGGTTTGGTAGTACCGTAAGCTCGGGTACTATGCGTGTACAACCCGGCCTTATGGGTAACGAAGACTTACGGCTTGAACGCCGTCAGGAGTTTATTCTTGGCGCCGAGGCTTTGACACTCGGTCGCAAATTGTATATAGAGTTAAATTATTACAATCACTTGCATGACGGACCGGTAACGAACGAGAGTAATCAGATCCCTCATCTTAGCGGGTTGACAAACGGCCGTCCCTGGATAAACTATAACAAGACGAGGTATTTTGGTTTCGAGTTTGCTGCACAGTACAGCAATAGGGTGAAAGGGACAGACTTTAGCTACGCACTAGGGCTAAATGCTACTGCGCAGAATTCCAGGGTTCTCCGGTACGACGAGCTGGATTACGAATATGCCTATCAGTCACGGATAGGCTATCCCAACGGGTCTATTTTTGGATTAGTACACACAGGCTTTTTTGCAACAGATGCGGAAGCGGTGCAAACACAGCAGTCGTACGATGAACAGCTGCACGCAGGTGACCTGAGATATTTGGACATGAATGGTGACGGTATCATAGATGACAGCGATAGAGCTTATATCGGTAATGCTGTTCCAAAATTATTCCTGGGAGTAAATATTAACTTGCAATATAAAGCTTTTGATCTCCATATCTTAGGTACTGGCCGTTTCTTTTACGATATACCGATGACAAATGCATACTTCTGGAATGGTTGGGGCGACAACAATTATTCGAAATTCACTTTAGAAAATCTAGGTCGTGAAGATTTTCCGCGATTGACATATGATAAGGTGAACAATAATTATAAGCTTTCAAACTTTTGGTTAGAGGATGGTAACTATTTTAAAGTGAAGAATGTGGAATCCGGATGGAATTTACCTGTACAAAAGTGGGGCTTAAAAAATATGCGGAAAGCCAGGATTTATGCACGGGCAGCTAATGTGCTTACTATCACAAAGGTAAAGGACGTTGACCCCGAAGCCATAGATTCAGGTATATCACACTATCCATTGTTTATGACCTTTACCGGAGGTATTCAGTTAACGTTCTAAAAAAATAATCATGAAAAAAAGCAGTATATTTTACATTGCCGGTTTGTTATTATTCTTCTGTTCGTGCGATGACTTTTTAGAGCCTTATCCTACTACTATTCGTTCGGAAGACTACTTGTGGACCAATCAGAACACAGTTCAAGGACTGATTGGTAAGTGTTATGATTTTATGTCCACCAATTATGACAACAATGAAGGAGCATTTCTCGATTGTGCAACAGACAACGCTGTCCGTACTTCCAAGACGGATGCAATAGCCCGTTTTGCCAATGGGATTCTTGGTTCTGCAGAAGATCCGTTCTTAACCTATTGGGAGCGAAATTATAAGGGAATCTATAATGTGAACATGTTCCTCAAAGACGATAGAGGTTATAACACTCGTTTCTTATTGAATGACCATCACAATCAACTGTTACGGGGACGTCTCAAAGGAGAAGCTTTTGCTTTAAGGGCTTGGTTTCAATGGGAGTTACTCCAAAAGTTCGGTGGAAGAGGGGTAAGTGGTCAGATGCTTGGATTCCCGATAGTCCTGGATCCTATCAAATTGGAGGATCTGAGAATAGGTGGAGGCAATAAGGAGTTCCGACGTAATACTTATGAAGAATGCGTACAGCAGATATTGGATGATTGTGATTCGGCATTTAAATATCTTCCTTTGGCCCATCGGGATTTTCTGGTAACAGATCCGAACGACAAGGTGGTGCTGGGAGGTCAAAACTGGGGTCGAATGGATGGTATCACGACACGGGCCATCAAGGCACTGGTCTATCTGACCTGGGCGAGTCCTCGCTTCAACCCACAAAATGATGCTTCACGGTGGGAACGCGCGGCATTCTATGCTAAAGAGGTCATGGATTTTAAATTGAATGTGGACAATGTTTTTGGTGGTTTTTCTCCGACTAAGGCAGTTAACTGGTTTGATCCTAACAATCCCGAAATTATCTTTGCTTCCCGATATAGCAATGCAAACGATGCGATGGAGCGGGCATTCTATCCAGGTGGTTTCCAGGGGAACGGAATAATGGGTGCTACGCAGGAACTGGTGGATGCGTTCGGTATGGCAGACGGGTATCCGAAAGGAGAGTCACCTAATTATCCTTACGATCCAAATGATCCATATACAAATAGGGACAAGCGATTCTACAGTGTTATTTTCTACAACAACAGAACCATCAGCGTTGGAAATACGAATCCCAAAGCTTCCTATACTTTTCAAAACTGGGTAGGCGGTAAGGACGAAGCAGGTATCAGCCAAAAGAATAGCCGTACGAACTACCATATTAAAAAGTTTGTATTCATGGGACTTAATTGGTCTGACAATACGATCAACAGACAACCTCACTCCAAGTTTTTCATTCGATGGGCACACATGTGCCTGGCTTTTGCGGAAGCTGCAAACCAGTATGCCGGTCCAACAACCAAGGTACATGGACTTTCAGCAAAAGAAGCCATGCGTTATTTGCGCTCACGTACTACATATGATGGTGAATTTGGTCTTACAATAGACAATTATCTGGACAGGGTAGCTATCGAAGGTAAAAGAGCTTTCGACCAGTTTGTGAGAAATGAACGGAGAATAGAAACATGCTTTGAAGGCACATGGTTTTTTGACCTGCGCAGATGGTCGACCACATTGGGAGAGCTCAATAAGACACTTCACGGTGCGTCCGTCATCAAAAACCCGAATGGATCGTTTCAATATAATCTGAATAAAGAGGTCGATCAAAGGGTGTTTACGTCTGCATATCTGCCCATACCCTACAAAGAGGTCATGATGGTGAAGACGTTGGAACAAAATGAAGGCTGGGATGCTTGGAAATAAAGGAGAATCGGATAAAAAAGAAGTTATATGAAAAAAATACTATTGTCTTTAATCGTTCTTGCACTGCTGTCATCGTGCTACGATAGCTACGTGAAAGACTATGACTATAATGCGGTTTATTTTGCTTACCAGACCAATGTGCGTACCGTTGTGGTTGGTGAGGGTATGAAGTTTAAACAGGGTATAGCCTTGACTGGCGTGATAGAGAATTATCAGGATCGAAAGGTGTATTTCAAGGTTGATCCCGGATTGGTTAATCCGAGTACACTCGCGGCCATGAAAAGCCATAGTTTTGTCTATATCAAAGATATGATGGGCGCGGTGTCTACGCTCGAAGAGTTGCCGGCAGACACCTACTCGCTATTGTACGAAGGAAAACCTGCTGATCATGTTTTGATCAAAACAGGTGCACATACAGGTTTTATCGAGATAAAAGTCGACTCGGTGAAATTCCTTTCGGATGTGTCGAGACTATTGCCATTCAGTGTCATACCGCTTACGATAACCAAAGCGGATGCCGACCTGATATACGAGGGAAAAGAATCTACGGCCGTGGGCGTGCGCTATGAAAATATGTTATTTGGCCATTATTGGCATGGTGGGAAAACTGTTGTAAAAGATCCTTTAGGGACTGTCATAGAAACCATAGAATATCCAACTACAATACCTCAGCCCGATACACGTGTATGGACGTTGAAAACGGTGGCTCCATTTGAATTAGTGACCAACGCTGTAGGGGGAGAACTCAATTCTCCTGTATCTCAGTTCAAGATAACATTGAACGATGATGGAAGTATAGCTATCAATCCTTTACCGGGTGCCAGCTACCAGGTAGAAGCAGACGGTAATAGTTATTTCAATAAGGCGAAGCTATTGCAAGATCGGAAAATATACCTAAGCTATGCCTACGAGAAAAATGGCAACACCTACCATGCCACTGATACACTTACTTTCCGTAATCGCATACGTGATGGCGTGAATGAATGGCAAGATGAGAATCCGGATAATTACAAATAAAAAAGAAATCGATATGTATAGATATTTTGCGTTAGTCATCGTTCTATCAATATGTTCAACTGAACTTTGGGCCCAAAAGACCACGTGTCTGAAGGTCGAAACCCGACGTGATGCCAAAGCTACAACGTGGAACACCTACGATACACAGACCATAGATTGTTTACCGGGTTATAAGTCGAAAAAAGAACCTTCAACAAGTGTCTACGGAGGGTGGATTGTAAAGGATAGGCAAGAAGCGACAGGTTTTTTCCGGACGGCAAAGATCGATAACCGTTGGTGGATAATCGACCCTTTAGGGTACCCTTTTATTCATAAGGGCGTTGCTGTATTCAGGGCCGGAGGGTCAGACCGCCAGCAAGAAGCTTTATCCAGAACTTTTGGAACGCGCGAGGTGTGGGCCCAACAACATGCTGAAATGTTGAAAGCACATGGATTTAATGGCTTGGGGGCGTGGTCCGATGTGAATACTGTTCGTCAACAGGAGCAACCTCTCGTGTATACCGTCATTGTTAACCCGATGGGCCAGTACCGTCATCAACATAGAAGTCAACGATTCGGAGGAAAGTATAAAAAGACAGGGTGGCAAGGATATCGCTTTGATCTGGCTATGGTATTTGATCCGGAATTTGATGAATATGTTGAGATGGCGATAGCACCTATTGCACAATATAAAGAAGATAAATATTTATTGGGATACTTTACCGACAACGAACTGCCCTGGGTAAATGATGCCCTCGACAGACATCTCACGCTGCTGGCAAAGGACGAGGCAGGCTATTTAGCTGCAAAGAAATGGCTAGACCAACGTAAGGGTAAAGATGCCAAAGTAGAGGATATTACGGAAGAAGACAGGTTGGCATTCAGTGGATTTTACTTTGAGACCTATATCGAAAAAGTAGCGAATGCCGTGCGGAAATATGATCCGAACCATCTCTATCTCGGATGTCGGTTTAATCAGCATAAAGAAGAGCTTCAAAACCCCGAAATCTTTCGAGTCGCAGGAAAATATATGGATATCATATCTATCAACCATTATCAAAAATGGCAACCTGACACAACGGATATGGAAAATTGGGAGGCCTGGTCAGGTAAACCTTTTATCATTACAGAGTGGTACACCAAAGGAGAAGACTCGGGCTTGCCCAACAATACGGGGGCAGGATGGAACGTACGTACACAGGTAGAAAGAGGATATTTCTATCAAAACTTTGCAATAGAACTCCTTAAAAGCCGGAATTGTGTAGGGTGGCATTGGTTTACTTACCAGGATAATGATCCTGAGGATTTGAAAACCGATCCCTCAAACCGGGATTCCAATAAAGGTATCGTCACATGGGATTTTAAGCAGTATAGCCCCCTGCTCGATAACATGAAGACATTGAATGCTAATGTGTATCCATTAATTCAATATTTCGATAAAAATAAAAAATAAAAGCATATGTATAAGTTGAGGTATTTATTGCTAATGGCTATTGCCGCTGTAGCTTTTTCCTGCTCGGACAAGAAAGTTATATTTCCAGATGATCTGGAGGTATATCCTGAAGAAAAAGGAGGGGATAATGAAGAAAAGCTACCATTCCATCAGGTAAAGACGAAAGCGCAAACTACGTCTCCGGCATGGACAACCTATGAGGCGAAGACTGTAGACCGTTTGTTGGAATACACCATAACAGAAGAACCTGAAAGGGATATTTATGGAGGTTGGAAAATTGAAGGTTTTACCAATACGGGACATTTCCATACACAGAATATCAATGGCCGTTGGTGGCTTGTTGACCCCGAAGGTTATCCTTTTATTCACACGGGAGTTGCGGTTTTTGAGCCCGGAGCATCGGATCGATCAAAGACAGCACTGGCACAAAAATACGGAAGCAACGCCAATTGGGCTACACAAGAGACACAGATGCTGAAAGAGCTTGGGTTTAATGGAACAGGCTGTTGGTCAAATGTGGGCCTGGTCAAGGGTGTGAGTCAGCCATTGGTATATACGGTATATGTAAAACCTATGTTGGAATTTCGGGCCTATTTGAAGTCTATAGGTGACTTTGATTCGCAGGTTATGGGCTGGCAGGGATTCCCGAACAATGTAATACGTGTATTCGATCCTCGTTTCGATCAGTTTGTCGAATCAGAAGCAAAGAAATTAGAACAATATGCCAACGATAATTATATGTTGGGCTATTTCACAGATAATGAATTGCCTTGGTATAACGAGGCGTTAGATAATTTTTTGAAGTATTATAGTGATCCTGACCCCTGTTATCAAGCTGCTAAAAGATGGTTGGATGAACGTAAGGGCAGAGATGCTAATGTGAGTGATATTAACGATGCGGACAGGCTTGCTTTCATGGGGTATTATTTTGAAACCTATATGAAGAAGGTTTCGGACGCAACAAAGAAATATGCGCCAAACAAATTGTACCTGGGTTGTAGATTTAACCAGCACAACCAGGAACTTGCAAATCCTGAAATATTCCGGGTTGCAGGAGAATATATGGATGTGGTATCGATCAACCATTATCGTAAATGGGAGCCGGAAGCCAATTTTATGAAAGACTGGGTTAATTGGTCTGGTAAGCCATTTTTGATAACAGAATTTTATGTAAAAGGTGAAGACTCGGGTATGGCTAATACTACGGGTGCCGGCTGGATTGTAGAAGACCAGGCAGACAGAGGATATTTTTATCAAAATTTCACGATGGAACTGATAAGAAGTAAGGGATGTGTAGGATGGCATTGGTTTACCTACCAGGATAATGATCCCGAAAACCCCAATGCCGATCCGTCCAACCTGGATGCGAATAAAGGAATGGTTACCTGGGACTATGAGCCTTATTCCCCATTATTAGAGAGCATGAAAGCATTGAATTCTCAAATATTCCAATTAACCAAATATTTCGATCAATAAAATAGACTTAAAAATATGAAAACACTTGATTTAATTAAAGCTTATATGCTGATGTTGTGGGTTGCGGCTTTTGCGACAGGTTGTGAAGACATACCGGGAGCTATCGTTTACGAGGAGCCTGTAGCGACATTCTCGGTGGAGGAGACGAACCTGTCATCGGAAGTGGACAAGGTCTTTGAAATAACAGCATATCCCCAGCCTGAAGGTAAGGTATATAGCAAATGGTATGTAGATGATGTACTTGAATCCAGCAATGCATCCTTCAGCTATATTTTCAAAACTCCTGGGCTGAAGAAAATTTGTTATGTCGCTAAAAATGGTGCCGGAGAATTCACCAGGTGTTTTAACGTTGCGGTAGGCGATATCTTAAGTATCCGGCTTTCGATCGGGGACTCTACACGGATAGAGCGGTTGCAGTATGAGGAATTGATGATTGCTGCTATCGTTGAAGCAGGTGTAGATATTACGCATAAATGGGAAGTGGATGGTATAGAGGTGTCGTCGGATAATGTGCTATCTGGTATTATGCTGGATGAGATAAAGACACATCAGGTAAAATATACAGGGACAAACTCTGCCGGCACATACAGCCATGATTTCGCTGTAGATGTATTGGATAGACCGCTTCAGGTAGATTTCTCCAATAAAGAGGCCAAATTGAGAATGGCTTTGAATGATATACTCCATCTCAAAGCGACTATATTATACGGCGGTGTAGGCGCCACACACGAATGGAAGATAGATGGAACTACAGTATCGACCAGCGATGAGCTGACCCACCTCTGCAATGCGGCGGGCGTTTACACGATAACCTACAAATGTGTCAATGGAATAGGCGAGCAGGTGACCCGCTCCTGGGAACTGGAGGTCG
>JBEBVG010000094.1:0-11714 GCA_040392845.1 Sphingobacterium sp.
CTGCATTTTTTATTATTTTTGGCAAAGATATGCTTTCGTAATGAATACCTAAATACCTGTATAGATAATTTTCGTGTTCATTATCAGAATGATATAGATTATTACGTAATATTTACATGGCAATTTCCATTCAACAAACACTTATCGAACAAACGGTTGCGGCAGTTCGTTCACTTTATAATGCCGAATTAGCAAAAGAACAGGTTACTTTGCAGGAGACCCGCAAGGAATTTGAAGGACAGATTACGGTAGTAACTTTTCCGGTTACTCGATTTTCTAAGAAATCTCCCGAACAGACCGGAGCGGAAATTGGTGCTTATCTACAGCAGCATGTAGAAGCCATTTCTGCTTTCAATGTCATCAAAGGCTTTTTGAATATTTCGTTGTCGGATTCTCACTGGGTCTCCCTGTTGAACGATACCATATTACGTGCAGATTTTGGGCAGTTTCCGGTAAGCGGAAAGGCGGTCATGGTGGAATATGCTTCGCCAAATACGAACAAACCTTTGCATCTGGGGCATGTGCGCAATGTACTTTTAGGTTATTCTGTAGCAGAGATCTTAAAGGCTTCAGGCAAAAAGGTATATAAGACGCAGGTCATCAACGATCGGGGTATACATATCTGTAAGTCTATGTTGGCTTGGCAGAAATTCGGGAATGGGCAGACGCCGCAATCTACAGGCTTGAAAGGAGATAAGCTGGTCGGGAATTTTTATGTAGAATTTGATAAAGCCTATAAGAGGGAAATCGATGTGCTGAAAGAACAGGGGCTTTCGGAAGACGAGGCAAAAAAACAAGCTCCGTTGATACTCGAAGCTCAGGAAATGCTGCGTAAATGGGAGGCTGGCGATGCAGAGGTCGTAAACCTTTGGAAGACCATGAATGGGTGGGTGTATGCCGGTTTTGACGTGACCTACAAAAATATCGGTGTTGATTTTGATTTCAATTATTACGAGAGTCAAACCTATTTATTGGGAAAGGATGAGGTGGAAAAGGGATTGGAAAAGGGGGTATTCTATAAAAAAGAAGACGGGTCGGTCTGGATTGATTTAACAGATGAGGGGCTGGACGAAAAGCTGGTCTTGCGTTCAGACGGCACCTCGGTCTATATTACGCAGGATATTGGAACGGCAATACAGCGGGTCAAGGATTTTCCAGATGTGGGAGGTATGGTCTATACCGTGGGGAATGAGCAGGATTATCATTTCAAAGTGCTGTTTTTGATATTGAAGAAACTAGGCTTCGATTGGGCCGACGGACTGTTCCATTTGTCTTACGGTATGGTAGACTTACCATCGGGCAAGATGAAATCGCGTGAGGGGACGGTGGTGGATGCCGACGATCTCATGGCAGAAATGATAGAGACAGCACGGGTAAGGACGGAGGAGCTGGGTAAAACCGATGATTTTGCTGAGGAACAAAAAGCGGAGTTGTATGGTACGATCGGTATGGGAGCTTTAAAATACTTCCTGTTGAAGGTGGATCCGAAAAAGCGCCTGCTCTTCGACCCGAATGAGTCGGTCGACTTCCAGGGACATACAGGGCCATTTATCCAATATACCTATGCGCGTATCCGCTCGGTGCTACGCAAAGCAGGTTTTGCAGGTACGGAGGATAAGATTGTACCGGCGGGACTGTCGTCCTACGAACGGGATCTTATCCAGGTATTGGGTAGTTTTCCTGCTGTCATTGAAGCTGCTGCGCAGGAGTATAGCCCAGCGCAGCTGGCCAATTATGTCTATGAAGTCGCCAAGCTGTATAATAAATTCTATCATGAGGAAAGCATCCTGAAAGCTGAGCAGGAAGATGTAAAGACGTTCCGTTTGCATTTATCAGCTGCAGCATCAAAAATAATTGCCGAAAGTATGCGGCTTTTGGGAATTGGAGTGCCGGAGAGGATGTAGGGTTTAGAATTACGAATTTGGAATTACGAATTATGATTGGGAATGCTTTTTTTGGAGATTTTCAAATATCTCTACATTAAAACATTTGGAATGAATCTGTAGTTTCGCACATAAACGATATGGCTATCAAAAATTATGAATCAATCAAAAGATTACCAAATAAAAGAGTGGAGTAAATGGCTTGACGAATTATGTGATGCTACAAGAGATTTTTATCAAACATTTGCTAAGACGCCGTATTTACTTGAAGCTACTGAGCACACGCTTTCTCAATTTGAATACATGACAAAAATTGCTCCAATCGGGAGCGAGATAATGAATTTGAAATCGAAGAAATTAGGTAATCAGACTGCTAAGCCAAAAATAAGGGAATTGACATTTAAAGACGAGTTTACTATGGCCCTCATGGTAAACGAAGATCTAGAAGATAAAGCCTTTCGGTTAAAAAGTGATAGAAGAGATATAAAAAGGAAATCAAGTATGGGGCAATTTAAATTTGGATTCGGTAGTATAGATAGTTATGTAAAAATAAACAACAATGAATTGGTTGTTATCGGTGGGATATCTCCGATAAAAGAAACGTCTTTGGCTTTAAATATCTTAAGGAACAGTCCACAGAAAGGAGTTCTTATATATATGGAAGGGTCTGACAGAGGATTGTCTTATCTTTTGGAAAAGACACATACAAACATCTCTAGTCCCAATGTTAACATTGTAAGGAAAGAACTACCAAGTCTTTTAGAATTAATGGAGAAAATTGTTGAACTAAAAGATGAGTACGATTATTTTATAATCGATGAAATGACACAGATTTACGACCCCAAAAGGATTAATAGACTATTTCATAAAAAAAAGAATTACCAATACATACTCAGAAGTTTGAGGCTGTTATCTAAAGCACTAAATAAAAACATCATATTACTTTCCTATCTTGATACTATAGTAGAGAAGGGAAAAACTAGATTTAATTACACTTATCATGCTAATGGAGAGAAATATGTAGACCATATTTTTGTTTTACACCAGCCTAGTGATTATGGCGAGAAAAAAGCACCATATTCCAAAAAGAAGATTAAATTTAATGAAAGCTTACTCTATACCGTAAAAGGATCTGGATCTGGTGAAACATTTAAATTAACATTTGATGGGATTTCCATCATTAGTAAAGTTAAATCGTTTAGAGATTTTTAACAAAAGAAAAGTATGAGTATAAAAGACAAATATTTTGAACTATGCTATACAAAACGAATTCATGAATTCGCTAAAATAGCTCAATACAAAAATTGTTCGTGTGATGAAGCTCGGACTAAATACAAATCGTTAGATAATTTCTACCAAGTAGAGCTCGGAATTAGTCGTGATGAATTAAATGATTTAAGACAAGAATTTAAAACATATAACGTCTTGTATTCAAAATATTATAATAAACATCGGGCAGAACTTTTTGCAATTCCCGCAAGGTTTATAGAATGGTATGAAAAACAAGGAGATGCATGCAATTATTGTGGGATAACTCAATCTAGACTTCATGAAATTGTAGCGCTAAGAAATGGTAAACTAACGCTTAATCAAAAAACAAAAAGGTCGAAAGGCACATTAGAAATAGAAAAATTGAATCCTAATCTCGGCTATACTTATGATAATTCTATTTTAGCTTGTCCGTTTTGCAACAATGCAAAAAGCAACTTAGTTTCAGAGGAAGATTGGCGTAAGTTTTTCGTGCCTGCAATCAAAAATTATTTTAACTCAATCCTTTAAATGATTAATGGTACTAATACAAACACAGTCTATATCTCTGAACTTCTAAAATCAGAAAAACAATATGCTAATTCTTATACTGAGTTGACAGTCTTACTGGACAGGCATAGCATACAGCACAAATTGTTGTCGAATACTAAAGACGTTTGGTGTAGAGATTACATGCCTATTCAAATTGAGAAGGATAAGTTTGTTCAGTTTCGGTATGAGCCGTCCTATTTAAAAGAATACCTGAACTTGCAGTCTGATCCAAAAGAAGTTTGTAAAGCTAATCATATAAACCCTGTATTTTCCACTATCAATATTGACGGTGGTAATATTGTACATTGGGAGGATAGAGCAATCCTTACCGACAGAATATTTAAAGAGAACCCTCAATATACTGACAAATTAAAACTAATTGATAAAATCGGAGAATTATTAGAAGTCGAGGTCATTATTATTCCACAAATTAAATCAGATATGACTGGTCATGCCGATGGACTGGTGAGATTTAAAGACAGAAACACGTTGATTGGTAACGATAGAGAGAAGGAATACAAGTATTGGGTAGAGGGAATCAACAAAATACTCAAACAGTACAATCTCGATTATATTAATGTTCCATTCATCGACCATAAAGAAAAAGGATACCCGGAATCGGCTATCGGGTGCTATATCAATTATTTAGAGGTTGGTAATCTTATTGTACTTCCGATATTTGAAGTAGAGGGCAATAAAGATGAGGAAGTTTTTCGCATGTTCCAAACCATTTTCCCTGATCGAGATATTGAATTGATCAACTTCAATGAGGTGGGGAAGCATGGAGGTTTATTGAACTGTACTACTTGGACCATCAATGAGGACTTATCTTAATTGTTAAGGTCTCTAACTATATCCACCATATCAACCTGTTTTTTGAACGTGGATTTTTGTGTATATTTGTACTAATAGCAGAAAGGAGCAAACGATGAGTACAGTAGATTTGAATATAGCAAAAATGGATTTGGTGCGTCATATTCTTAATGAAACAGATGCAGATGTTATTGAACAACTGATGCTTTTGGTGTACAAAAAGAAAATAAAAACTGGAAAACCCAGAAGTTTTACTGCCCATTTAGGTAAATTGAAAAGAGGAATAGATGGGGTAGCTTATCAAAAATCAATTCGTAATGAATGGGATTGATTTTTTAGCTGATACCAATATCTTGCTGTATATATTAGAAGACATACCACAGGTCGAAGAAGTAAGTAAGTACGTTTTTGCTATATCCGTAATTTCTGAAATTGAATTGCTAGGGAGAAAGGATATTACCAAACAAGAAATTAGAATCATAAAGAATCTACTTCACGATTGTATGCCGTTGGTTATTACAGACCAAGTAAAGGCAAAAACGATCGAACTCAAACAAAAATATGCGATAAAATTCCGGATGCAATTATAGCTGCAACATCTATTGTATATGATGTTCCTCTTATAACAGCAGATAAAGGGTTTGTGAAAATTTCCGGATTGAATGTGCGTATATTAGGGTTGTGAAATAACTTTGTTGCTTCCCTGTTCTCTAAGAAAAAACATTATGTTTGATAAAATGATTTAGTTATGGCGGTTCCGGGAACGAAAGAAGAGGCTGAAAGATGAGTGTTAAATTCTTCACATCTTTTTACAAAACATGCAAAAAAAATATAAAATAGGCCTTATCGGCTTTTCCGTAGGTGGACATGTATTCCATGCCCCTTTTATTGCAGAAAATAACCGCTTGGAGCTGTATAAAGTCACAGCAAGAAAGCCGGAACAGCAGCAGATGCTGGCGGAGCGTTATCCGGATACGATAGGTGTCCTATCGGCGGATGATATCATCCATGATCCCGAGGTTGACATCGTTGTTGTGGCAACCTCCAATGATGTCCATTACAGTTTGGCCAAATCAGCTTTACAGGCAGGGAAACATGTGGTAGTCGAAAAACCTTTTACCAATACAACAACTGAAGCCGATGAATTGATCGCATTAGCAAAAGAAAAAATTCTGCTGCTGTCTGTGCATCATAATGCCCGCTTTCATTCGGATTTTAAGACGGTGAGAAAAGTTATCGCTTCGGGCAGATTGGGGCGTGTGGTCAACTATGAAGCACGGTTTGACCGCTTCCGCAATTTTCTTAGACCCGGTGCATGGCGTGAGGAAAATCTACCTGGATCAGGTATACATTACGATCTGGGTGCACACCTGATTGATCAGGCATTGCAGTTGTTTGGACATCCGGAGGCCGTATTTGCCGATCTTCGTGTACAACGGGACGGAGCAAAGGCTGTGGATGATTTTGAAATCATCCTTTCCTATCCAAGACTGAAAGTATCACTCAAAGGACAAATGCTGGCCAAAGAACCTACTCCACGTTTTGCTATCTATGGAATGAATGGTTCTTTCGTAAAGCGAGGTGTGGATCCGCAGGAAAATCTGTTACGTGCTGGTATGCGTCCTCAGGATATGTCAGATTGGGGGAAGGAAACGGAGGATACTTATGGTACACTGTCCATGGAAGAAAATGGGAGGGATGTTGTCGAGCGTATTCCCAGCGAAGTGGGATCCGGGCAAGATTTCTACCGAAATATTGTCGCTGCATTGGATGGTGAGGAACCTTTGATCGTGGAGCCGGATCAAGCACGGGATGTAATCCGTATTTTGGAGCTGGCAGAACAGTCGTCGCGGGAGGGAAGAGTTGTGAAATTATGAATTACGAATTGTGATACCCACTGAACACTAACAACTTCTAAACGTTGAAAAAGTACGACGCTATTATCATAGGAGGAGGAGCATGCGGGTTGATGTGTGCTGTGCAGGCAGGTCTGTTGGGTAAGAAGACCTTAGTTTTGGAGCGAAATGATAAACCTGGAGCAAAAATTCTCATATCCGGTGGCGGGCGTTGTAACTTCACTAATCTTTACACTTCCACGGAGAATTTTGTGTCCGAAAATCCGAAATTCCTAAATGCCGTCTTTTCACAGTGGACAGTAGATGATACGATTGCCTTTTTCGAGAATTTTGGTGGAATAAAAGGAGAGGAGAAGACGCTTGGACAACTGTTCCCCTCGACCAATAAGGCAAAAGATATTGTGGCTACTTTTACGAAACTGATGTATGAAACTGGTCAGGATATTTGGTTGCATACCCTGGTAAAATCTGTTGACTATGTTGATAACGGGTATACAATAATTCTCGAACGGGAAGGAAAGGAAGAAGTTTTGCAAAGTCAAAAGATTGTATTTGCATCTGGAGGGTTGCCGGTCGTCAAATTAGGTGCTTCGGACGTGGCTTTAAGGACGGCACGCAAACTAGGACTAGAGGTTGTTCAGACCGCTCCAGCACTCGTGCCGCTGACAATAACGGGCAAGGAGGCGGACTGGTATGCCTCTTTGTCGGGAAATTCCGTTTTTGCCCGCGTATATAATGATCAAATATCTTTCGAGGAGAATATTCTGTTTACACATTGGGGATTAAGTGGACCGGCTATTTTGCAGATTTCGTCTTATTGGCGGGCTGGCGAGACATTTACTATAGATCTTTTGCCAAAATTTAAGATCGACGATTTGATCCGACAGGAAAGAGATGATGGAGGCAAACGTACTGTCGGACAACTACTGAATGATCACTTTACTAAAAAAATGGTAGATGCCTGGGGAAAGTTTCTACCTATAACGCTCAAAATAGCTTCGTTAAGCAAAGCGGACGCGACATTGATAAATGATACGATACATCGTTTTAACGTCAAACCTGCTGGTGATAAGGGCTATGATAAAGCGGAAGTGATGCGAGGAGGTGTGTCAACTGCGGAGCTTCATCCCAAGACGTTGGAGGCTAAAAAATATCCCGGTCTATATTTCGGTGGAGAAGCCGTAGATATTACAGGATGGCTCGGAGGATATAACTTCCAATGGGCCTGGGCAGCAGGCTACGCTATTGCCCAGGATTTGTAGTACAAGTCTGGAGTAAAGGTTCATATTCCTCAAACCGATGTTCTCGAATTGGTCGGACATAAGGTTCTGTTTTGAAATACAGAACCAGTGCCGGACTAATGTTATTATACTTTTCGACAAACTCGTATCGAATGAGTTCTCCGTTTTTGATACGTTGTTTTATTTTATTGTGGTACGGATACATTCTCCTCAATCCATTTTCGGGCATTGACAAAAGCTTCCAACCATGGCGATACTTCATCCTGACGGCCATCGGGATAGTGTGCCCAATGCCACTGGAAGACCGAACGCTCAAGGTGTGGCATGGTCACCAGGTGTCGGCCTGTACTGTCAGATAACATTGCTGTGCTGAACGCTGAACCATTTGGATGATGTGGATATTGCTCGTATGCATATTTAGCGACGATATTATAGCGATCTTCGCTATAAGGTAAGTCAAATTTTCCTTCACCATGTGAAATCCAAACTCCCAGTGTTGTCCCGGCTAATGTCTTCAACATGACTGAATTGTTTTCCTGTATCTTTACGGACACAAAATTACATTCATGCTTTTGTGATGTATTGTGGAGCATTTTTCCATGCTTTTCGTGATCCGGATTAATCAGTTCCAGTTCCATGAACAGCTGACATCCATTACAGATACCTACCGAAAGGGTGTCTGGGCGAGCAAAGAAATTGTCAAGAGCCTTCTTTGCTTTTTCATTGTATAAGAAAGCGCCGGCCCAACCTTTGGCAGAGCCTAAGACGTCAGAATTCGAGAAGCCACCGACGGCACCGATAAACTGAATATCTTCTAATGTTTCACGACCCGAAATCAGGTCTGTCATGTGTACATCTTTCACATCAAACCCGGCCAGGTACATAGCATTGGCCATTTCCCGCTCGGAGTTTGATCCTTTTTCCCGGATGATAGCTGCTTTGGGGCGAGGTTTCGAGCTGTCGATAACAGGCTTTTCCCCTGTGAAATGCTCCGGAAATGCATAACGTAGCGGTTGGTTTTTATAATTTTTATACCGCTCTTGTGCCATCCCATTTCTTGATTGCTTTTTATCGAGAAGGAAAGATGTCTTGTACCAGGTGTCCCGCGTTTCTGCTATATCGAAGGTGAATAAATCTGTATTGTTTTTGATTTGTACAGAGGTCCCCTCAATGACCCGACCAATCTTTACGGCTTCTATACCTGCCTTAACTAAAGTGGTTTCGAATACGGTGTCGTCCTTCGCTTGTAAAACAAGGGCAATATTCTCGCTGAACAGAACTTTGACCGTATCCGTCTCATCAAGACCGGATAGATCATATTGGGCCGCCAGGTTGACATCTGCAAAAGTCATCTCCAACAAGGTGGTAACTAAGCCACCCGATCCTATATCATGTCCTGCTGCGATTTGATCGTCTACAATCAATTGCTGGATTGTATTGAAAGCTGTTTTGAAATAAGTAGCATCCTGGATGGTCGGGACCTCTTTTCCTATTTTATTTAAAATTTGAGCAAAAGATGATCCACCTAATTTGAAACTATCCTTCGATAGGTTGATGTAATAAATAGAACCTGCTCCTTTTTTTAATACAGGTTCAACTACTTTGGTAATATCTGTACAATTGCCCGCAGCAGAGATGATGACCGTACCTGGAGCGATCACATCTTGTCCATTTGGATATTTTTGTTTCATGGACAGCGAGTCTTTACCTGTAGGGATATTAATGCCTAGCTCAATAGCAAAGTCCGAACAAGCTTTGACTGCTTTATATAGGCGTGCATCTTCACCTTCGTTGTTACATGCCCACATCCAGTTGGCAGATAGAGAGATGCCCGATAGACCGTTTTTTATTGGAGCGAAAACAATGTTAGACAGCGATTCGGCAATAGCCGTACGGCTTGCGGCAGCTGGGTCGATGACGGCTGCAACAGGCGTATGTCCTACTGTCGTAGCGATACCTTCCTTACCTTTGTAGTCCAGTGCCATTACACCTACATTATTCAGAGGGAGTTGCAATGGGCCGACGCACTGTTGTTTGGCTACACGACCTCCAACACAACGGTCCACCTTGTTGGTCAACCAATCTTTGGCTGCTACAGCTTCCAATTGCAGTACCTGATTGAGGTAAGTTGGGATATTATCGGTGGTGTATTCCAAATCAGCGTAGTTCCTTTCGACGGTTTGGTCACGCATATATGTTTTTGGCGAGGATCCGAAGAAGTCTTCCAATGCATAATCCATCGGTTTTTCACCTGTTGTTTGTGACTGGAAAGTAAAACGATGATCACCTGTTACGTCTCCGACGGTGTACATCGGCGCTCTCTCGCGATCAGCGACTCGCTTTAATGTATCTATATCTTTCTCAGCGATGACCAGTCCCATACGTTCCTGTGATTCGTTGCCGATGATTTCTTTAGCTGAAAGAGTGGGGTCGCCCACAGGAAGTGCATCCAGATCAATTAAACCTCCGGTTTCTTCAACCAGTTCTGAAAGACAGTTTAGGTGCCCCCCCGCACCATGGTCGTGAATGGAGACAATCGGATTGTGATCAGATTCGACCAAACCACGAACAGCATTGGCGGCACGCTTTTGCATCTCCGGGTTTGACCGCTGGATAGCATTCAATTCAATGCCCGAACCAAAAGCGCCGGTATCTGCGGAAGAAACCGCTGCCCCACCCATACCGATACGGTAGTTCTCGCCGCCCAGGATAACAATTTTATCTCCGGTTTGTGGTGTATGTTTTTTTGCCTGATCCAGTTTTCCATAGCCGACGCCACCAGCCTGCATAATGACTTTGTCATAGCCTAGCTTACGGCCATTTTCTTCATGTTCAAAAGTCAATACTGACCCTGCAATCAAGGGCTGGCCAAATTTATTGCCAAAGTCAGAGGCGCCATTGGACGCTTTGATCAGGATATCCATCGGTGTTTGATAAAGCCATTGACGCTCACTCATCGCTTTCTCCCAGTTTCTGGGATTCACTTTTTCACTTGCAGGCTCTGTAATTGTACTTTGTTCTACACGTAAAGGGGTTTGCTCTAATCTCGAATAAGCTGTCATATAGATGGCAGTACCCGCTAAAGGTATAGCACCTTGTCCTCCGGCCAGACGATCACGTATCTCACCGCCAGATCCTGTCGCTGCGCCGGCGAATGGTTCTACTGTTGTTGGAAAATTGTGTGTTTCTGCTTTTACCGATAAGACCGACTCGAATTCTTTCTCTTCATAAAAATCTGGTTTATCTGCCGATTTTGGTGCAAACTGCGTGACTCTTGGCCCTTTGATAAAAGCGACATTGTCCTTGTAGGCCGAAACGATGTCATTTGGATTTGTCTCCGATGTTTTCTTGATTAATTTAAATAAAGAAGAAGGTTGTTCTTCACCATCTATGATAAATGTTCCGTTAAATATTTTATGGCGACAGTGCTCCGAATTAGCTTGCGAGAATGCAAAAACTTCCGAATCAGTCAGTTTGCGCTCCAATTTAGTGGATAGGTTATTGAGATACGCTACTTCTTCCGGGTTTAAGGCTAACCCTTCTGACTTATTGTATGTATCGATATCGTCAATTTCCAGGATCGGTTCGGGCTCAATATCGATAGTATACATATCTTGTGTCAAGGCACTGTATTTCTGAGAAATCATCGGATCAAAATCGTTGAAATCAGCGGGCACCGGGCGGAATTCTTCTATCCGGATAATACCTTGGATACCCATGTTCTGGGTCATTTCTACGGCATTAGTACTCCATGGAGTAATCATGGCTGCCCGGGGGCCAACATACCAGTGTTCAAGGGTTTGCTGATCTAGTTTTTTAGCGTTTCCGAAAAGCCAGTTGAGTTTGTTAATGTCTTCTTGTGATAAAGAGTGTACGCTTTGAACACCGTATAAGGTGTTCGATGGGTTCTCAAAGAAATGGATCATTATTGATATGTGTATTGAACGTTCTTCAAATTAAAAGACAAAGTTACAAAAATAGAATGAATTAGTTCGGAATTTGTACAACTATGGTGCCGGATCATTTTTAATTGATGCTATACAAGATCCGCATGAATTGGTCAATATGGTAGCTAACCCGCAATACAAAGATGTCGTAGCTTATATGAGTAAGTTGGCTAA
>JBEBVG010000095.1:0-11598 GCA_040392845.1 Sphingobacterium sp.
GAGCAGTCTCGGTTCGTGCAGAAATATTGAAATGACATTCAGGCTGATCGTCGAAACGGTGTAGGAGAGCAATATGCCTAGCAAGACATTTGCCTTTACATTGTCTTTCTTAAAAACGAGGCTAAACACCAAGGTAAGCAACACAAAAATTGCCAGCAGATTTACCTGAAGTAACACAGCGTTCGGGACTTGTACCATCGTTTATAGCGGATTATCGGTTAAAATAAACATATGGACACACTTTAGTGGATAATTTATATTTTTCTGATTTACAATAGTATATATACGCATTTTATGTTTTTGATACTACTTTTTAACGGATTTGATACTACCTGTACGCTGTTCTGTACCTTTCGTTACCCCAAAATAGGCGAAATTTAGTAAAATACAAAACCCAGCAACAGAAAAAGAGTCCACCTGTACCAGCAGAGAGGATCTGTTGGGGCTTGATGAAAGCGAACCAAAATGGGGCATCTGCCCTATTTTCTGATGTACCCCTGATGGATAATATTGCAGTATCAACAATCTAAATAAGTAAAGTTATGAAAACAAGACTAATCATTACCGTGGCACTTTTTATGGGAATATCTACCGTTAGTGCCCAGAGTTTAGGAGATTTTAAGCCGGGAAAATCCGGACCAAAAAGTTTAGAAAGACCAAAATTCGATAACAAAAATGTATATATCGCCGATTTTGCGGTGCACTATCAAGTGTATAGCGAGAAATCTGCTTCTAAAAAAGGTGGTTCGGGAATATTTGGGGCAGTGATGGGTGCGGCAAAAGCCTCACTCGCAGTTGGTTTGGATATTTCTCAGGAAACACTTCAAAACATTACGGACAAAGCGTATGCTGACTTCGTTGCCGATTTAAAGGCACAGGGTTTCAATGTGATGAATGCAGAAGAAGCGAAAAATACAGAATATTACAAAGGTTATAAATACAGCACCAATCTCAGTATAATTCCGTCTCATTCGATGGAGGGTGGCGTTACCGTGCACCCACAAAACGTAGGCTTCTTTTACAAAGAAAATGGTTCGGGTACAAATACCACAAAACTCTCAAAGGAATTGAACGATGCAGCTGTTGTTCGGGTTGATTTGCACGTGGTATTTGTCGAAACAAGAGGTTCTAATAAAAGCGGTATCGGTGCTAATGTAGTAGCCAAAACCAACTTGGTGTTGTCGGACAACAATACCATTGCACATTTTATAGTTGGGCGAAACAAAATTGGCGGTTCGCCGTTGGGCGAATATCAGGGAATTCTGAAAAAAGATTTGGACATTGACGGCGTTATCAAAGAAGAAAAAATAACTAATTATGTGGCTTCCGATTACGATAACTGGGGAACAAGTACCGCATTCGGAACCGTATATTCTGCTAAAAACAAAGCATCATCCAAAGTTGCAATTGTTCCAGCCGATGCCAACAAATACGAAAAAGGTGTGGAACAAGCCATTAATACTTTTTTGTCGCACCATGTCAATGAGTTTAAAGACAAGTTTTATAAATAGTTGTCATGGAATACAAAGTCTATGGGTGCTTTTTCCGGTGGCAGGCCGGCACAGGTTAGGCGTTTATTTCAATCCTGACGGTAATATAGAAAGACAATGACTTTGGAAATATGGCTGTTTCAAGAGATGAGCGAGTATAAAATGGGGCATATGCCCTATTTTTCGGTGTAGCGCTTATGGGTAATATTGCCTATGGACAATTTAAACACGAAAAGTTATGAAAAAGTATCTACTATACCTCTTGGCATTCGGCACATTCGCCGGTTGTAAAAAAGACAATCCCGGGCCTGACCAGACAGATCAGGCCAACACCGCTTCTTCCATGGAAATGAAAATGGACGGACAGGATATTACCTTGGGCAAGGACAAAATCCAAGCCCTGTACTATGCCGATGAGGGTGAAAGCACCGGAGCACTGGAAATCAGCGGACAGCTGGCCGATGGCGGGCGCATCGTATTCTTTCTGGATGAGACCAAAGCAAAGACCATCAATCTGGAACAAAAGTTTCCCGCGGTAATGAATGTGGCTTTTGGCGGTACAACAAAGAGCGGAGTGGGCAAACTTGCCATGGCCAAAACCGCCAACACGACACAAGGCACATTTACCGTACCGGTATATGCCAAATACGTGACCAAGACCAACCAGCTTTTTGCTGTGTCGGGTACGATTACCGTTAAGATAGACGGCGATGACCTGACCCTGGACTGGGACATTACTTTTAAGGATGCTGACGGCAGGACATTTACGTCTAAAGGATCTTCTACCATCAAGGACTATAAGGCCAACCTGCGGCCAAGATCGCAGATCAACAATCCGGGGTCTAACCTGTCCATTACGGAAATTACGCCCGACTATGGAAAAGCCGGAACCGAAGTGACCATTGAAGGAACAGGATTTAGTGCGCTGAAAGAAGAAAACACCGTAAAATTGGGCGATGTATCTATGGAAATTGTCTCGGCCAGTGCTACGGAGCTGAAAGTTACCCTACTCGAAGCAGGAACACATGGTAAATTTTCGGTAGCTGTGTTGGGCGCTAATGCCGAAAGTATCGGGATGTTCCACTACGAACCCATTGTCACAGAGGTAGATAAAACAAGTGCCAAGGTGGGCGATGAAGTGACGTTGACGGGACAACATTTTGATACTGACAAGGATTTGCTCGAAGTGAAAGTAGGCGACAAGGTAATGGAAATCATCGGCGCTACGCTGACTGAAGTCAAATTCAAGGTCGCATCCGGCACTGAAAGCGGTAGGATTACCGTTGCTCGCAAAGGAAAAGACGCTGTGGAAGGACCCAAGCTGGAGATAACCGCCACGGAACCGACCGCTGGTATCCCCATCGAAGAACTCTTTGAAGTTGTGGAAGGTAACCTGACCATTGAAGAAATATTGCCTAATAACAATGAGTATGGAGCCATGTTGGCCATGCAGATAGACGAGACCAATCATATCCTTTATGCCTACAACGTGAGCAATCTTGTCGCTATTGATCTCAACAACAAATCGGTTACACGGATTTTGGATGGTTCGCACCCCATCATGAAGCATGATTTTCAACCAAATTCCGCCTATATCCTGCAGGCTATTTATCCTGCGGGCGACGGCTATCTGTATGGCGCCAGACATACACTCGCCGCACTGCTTTCTGCGCAAAATGTGTTTAAACTAAACCTGAGCACTAAAGAGTATAGCTTTTTAGGCACAGGTAAAGTGTATAATGACCCTGTCAATGCCATTTTCGTAGACAGCGACAAACGGTTTTACATCCCGGAGTTTATAAAATATCCGGGTAACACCAATTCAACCTATGGTATGGCTGTTTATGATGAAAATTTAGCGAACATGCATACGCTTACCGATCAGGTTTTTGCCCCCGGCGATGAACTTGCGCAGGTGGTACCTACCGGCCCCAATAGCTTTCGGCTGGTTGGCCGGCGGGGTTATCCGGATGAAATCGCTACTTATCGCGATGTGACTGACAATACCATTGGCGGGTTGGTCAACTGGAAAGCGCAGTTTAGCGCCTTGCTGAATAACGGGGACGGATGGATGCTGGGGATAGACCATAGCCAAGGCAATTATTATGCATTGTACGGCGACAACAACGACATTAATGTGCGGGAGTATCCCAAATTTACCTACACCATAGGTGCAACAAATGGAAACGACGGGCCATTTGAGCGAAAAGGCCGGTTCAACATCATCAAAACATTTGATGAAGGCGGGACAACCAAATATATGAGGGCTTACCATAGCCGCTTTAATGTATTTGCCGCCGACAAGAATGGCAGCATTTACATGATTGTACAAGAGGATGGCATACCGGGTGCAGGCGGTATTTACAGAATTAGTTTCAATTAACAATCATCATTTATCTACACATGACACGTATCATTTTAAGTGTTTTCATATTCGCCATGCCGTTTTTGTCCACGGCTCAGATACGCATAGGATTACGCTCCCATTTCGGCGGGATGCAGGCCATACACCATGTGGCCGAATACTACAACAAAAACCGTCCTTGGCTGGACAACGACATGCGTATAGGGACATCCATGACTGGCTTTGAAATCGGTATAGGAGGTGCCCGTAAAAACTATGGATATTCATTTCTTAATATCCATTACGTATGGACAAACAGAAAAGCGAGCGGTACTACGCCCGCAGGCGAGGATTTTACCCGAAAAGTACATATCTCCCAAGTCGGTATCGATTGGTTAGACGTGTGGTGGACACCCTTGCATTTCAAGCGTTTCAACTTCGGCTTCGGCATCATGCCGGCCGGGACCGCGACCATCAATATATCCACGAAATACAACGGCGAAAAAACAAAGATAACCACAAGTCACAATACGGGCAGTGATTATTTTTTAGGTATTCCCTTAGGGCATATCTACCACGTACCCCATATCGATGTGACACATGTCAATGACAAGGGAACCGGACTGCACCTGCAGCTATTTTACACCATCGGCCCATCGCAGGAGTACGATCTGGCTTACCTCAACCGGGAAATCAACCCCAAATCGTACAACGACATCAACAAGCGTACGCTTCTGGAGGTAAATAATTTTGGTTTGAAGCTAATGTGTAATTTTTAGACCCATGACAAAGAAAATACTAATCCTCGTATTAGCTGTATCCGCTTTTGCGTCCTCATACGGCCAGTCTGAAAAAGAGAAAAAGACAGATACAAAGATCAATCTCTGGGTCTCGCCCGGCTACACGTACGGCTATTCCTCGGCCAATCTCGGCAAGCTGCAAAGCAGTTTTGACAGTTATATCCGCTATGCGGACGAAGCCTATGCAGGCGATGCTATCACCAATCCCGGCAACTGGAATTCGGGGCAGACACATCCCGGTTTATCTTTTCATCTGGGCGCATCGGCCAGGAGTGTTCTGTTTTCGGTTACGCATTTCCGATTTCAGGTAGACCAGAGCAGGACGGTCTTGAGAGAAAGCGGTTACGGCAGGCGGTTCGACTGGAAAGAAAACCGCCGGGAATGGCTGTTCGATGTCGGCTACGGCAGCGGCCGCTTCTTCGATGTGTTCGGCAGTTTTGGTATCAATGGCAACCGCTACAAAATGGTAAGTTATCAGCTATATCCCGGTGGCGTGTACAGTGTCAATCAAGAATACCCTTTCAACGGGGTATTCCGCAATCTGTATACCGGTGGGCTTTCATTCGGTGGCGGGCTCAAGCTGCGACCGTATAAATATATCGCTCTCGACCTGAGGTATATCTACGCCAAAGCAGGCAAAGAGGCCAAGACAGGACGAGACCCCGGTCTCTCTGACAACGCAGATAGCCGTGACCCGATGACATCCAATGAGTTTCCGGCAGATTATACCCGCCAGCCACTTAACCAGCTGGACAATTATATCGTACCCAGTTTCAGCCGACATTACGTCGTCATGTCGGTATTGTTGAACATTCAATCGAAATAAGATGAAAAGAATATTGATGTTGATTTGCTGTGCTTTCGTACTGACCGCCTGCAACAAAGAAGATGACCATTTGGGTGAGAACGAACTGTTCCGTGTATTGGAACGGGGCAACGGCGTCTGGGAAATCGTGTCCTACAAGCAATACACCATCGGTAGCCTGGATGCACCGGTCACGACAAATGCGGACGAGGAATATTACGAGTTTTTCTTCAAAACGGAATATCTGGAAGCAATTGATGCAGGCTTTATTACCTATCCGGCGGCAAGCTACTACAAGGGCAAGGACAGGCAGACAGGTAAGATAGAAGCCGAAAACGAGCGGGTATTTATGGTGCACCCATCCTATGCGGGCTCCTGGACGGTAATCGAAAACAAAGCCAGACATCAGGTATGGCGCAACGTAACGGGAAATACCGTCGTGGAGATGACCTTAAAAAAATGTGGTTGTGATGCCCCCGAAACAGATATCATCGAAGAAAATGAAGGGTAAAACAAAAAAAATTAAAATGAAAACAAGTAGTAATCAACAAAATAAAATCATGAAAAATAAATGCAACAACAAGTGGGCAGTTTTATCTGCAAGCCTGTTCTTTGCAGGAAGCATATTCACATTAGCATCTTGCGACAAACTTTTTAATAATGACGACGATCTGCCTTGTAGCAGTGCGGAGATGAAACTGCCCGAAATTCCGGCAGGAACGCTGTTTACCGAACCCATAGACCCCAATATTACCAACCCGGTCATAAAAGATGTGATCGAACTCTATCCGGGCCAAAGATCGAGTGCCAATTACAAAGGAGTGGGTGCAGGCGGACTGGAGCGGGATTTAAGCCAAATGCAAGTTCGCTGGAAATTTGAACATGACAATATTTTAATGAACCCCGAAACCGGAAAGTACTACCCAAAAGAAGAAGTAGTACAAATGCCCTCTTTTCAGTTCAATTTTTCGAAAGGATTTATCACCGATCTTCCAGATGACCAGATCCAGAAAGGAGACATTATCACTTCATTTCAAGCAGTGATCACAAATAAATGTGGCGAGACCAATCCGATTACGGCACAAATAAAAATATTGAATAGTGGAAATGTCATGCAATACTTACACGAGCTTTCAGGGTTTGCCCGAACGGGGCACGTTCAGGCTTTCCATAACAATAAGCTATACCTTTTATTTGGTAGCGGAGGGAAAGAGAATTATTCCTACGATATAGCTACGAGAAAACTGACGCCACTTCCCCCAATAGATTTCAGTCAATATGGGTTTGACATGAATAATCCTGTTACCAAATCAAGGCTGGAAAATTCATTATATAACGGAATTGGTTGGTACCTTCCATTTACGACCTATGCGCAGCAGGGTGCTAAAGTTTATTTTGCTATGCCAAGGGAAGCAACTGGTTCAGATGATGTTTTATGGGAATATGATCTGGAGACATTGCAATTATCCAAATTAGCCAGTATCGACCGGACTGTTTATGATGGCGTGTTAGGGCCTGCTGACGGGGTGCATGGAGGTTTAAAGTCTGCCGGAAAGATGGCACTTTGGGAGAATAAAATTTACTATTTCCCTTTATATAAGGATAAGCTCTTAGGGAAAACTTATATCGGTGTATTTGACTTAAATACCAGGCAATGGAGCGAAGAAGACATACGGTTACAGGCAAGCGAATTAGTTCCTCCGCTATCTTATCATGGAAATCCGAATATTGACGCGCGCATCTATTTCCAGCTGTTTTATGCGCTTGATAATCAATTAAAGTTGGTTTTTGAAGGAAACAGGGAAGTGACTTATGATTTGAATACAAAAGCACTCTCTGTTAAAAATTCGGATTATAAACATGTCGATATTGAAAAGCGTCCGACGGGTGGATTTGTGCATAATGGAGATTACTACTTCTTAGCCAATGAGGTGCTTGGTGGTATAGCGCAGGATAATGCTTTCGTATTATATAAGAAAAACAAGAATGGTAACGCCGGAGTTGCCGATTTTATTGCAGGTGGCAGGAGACATAACGGAAGACAATTTACTCCGGTAGGCAATACCATGTTTGTTGTAGGCGGAGACGCTGTCCGGTATTGGCTCGAACAATAAAAATAGGTCTAACCACATAGACACATAAAAACTATGTGCCTGTGTGGTTAAAGACATGTTGACTAAACCTCGTTCAAAAATGAAACCTGCATAAATTGCCATTAACAAAAGGACATGATTAATTTATGCAAGCTTCATTGCCATTAAAAAGCAATTTATTCGAATGAAAAAATCAATCCTACTTCTCCTTACGCTCTTTACCGTTTTTGCCGTTTCGGCACAAGGCACAGACAGCCTTATGGTATTGGCAGATAAAGGCCTGGTAACGGCACAGTTCAAGCTGGCGATGCGTTATCTGGAACAAGACGATTTCAAGCAAGCCGTACATTGGATGGAACGCTCCGCCAATAACGGACACGCCGAAGCCCAAAACAATATGGGCGTATATTACGAAAACGGAATGGTGGACGGACAGCGAAACTTCGACAAGGCTTTTCAGTTCTATACCGCTTCTGCCGAGCAGGGTTTTGTGGTTGCTATCTATAATCTCGGCTTGTGCTATTTCAACGGAAGAGGCACTGCCGCAGACCGTACCAAAGGTGTGTCGCTCCTGCAAAAATCGGCTGATATGGACTACCCACCAGCACAATATTACACAGGCGTAGCCTATATGAACGGTTTTGGCGTAGTGAAGAATATGCAGACCACACTCGCTTATCTTGAAAAATCTGCCGGAAACAACAATGTAATGGCAATCAACCAAATGGGCGTACTGTACGAATTTGGAAACGGTGTGCCGTTGGATAAACAAAAGGCTTATCAGTATTATAAAAAAGCGGCAAACGATTATTACCTCGCCGCCTACAACCTTGCCCAATGCTATTTTAACGGAACAGGCGTATTGCAGGATTATACCCTTGCGTTGCAATGGTTCGAGCGGGCGGCGACCGAAGCATATCTACCCGCCATATATAACCTCGGGGTATTTTATGACAGAGGGTATGGCGTAGCACAGGATTTCAATAAGGCAAGGGAATACTATCAGCTGGCAGCGGACAGAGGCTATGACCTTGCACAATTTAACATCGCAAGTATTTACGAAACCGGACAAGGTGTGGAACAAGATTTTGACAAAGCCCATAAATATTTTGAGATGGCATCGGCCCAAGGTTTTATCAGAGCAGATTACAGTATCGGCAATATGTACATCGAGGGACGGGGCGTAACAAAAGACTATGCCAAAGCTATTGAATATTACACCAGAGCCGCTAAAGGCGGACACGCCAGTGCACAGTTCAATCTGGGACTGATGTACAAAACAGGCATTGGCGTAGCCTCCGATTTGGAAAAAGCAAAATATTGGCTGAAGCTCGCTGCCGAACAGGGCGATAAAGAAGCCATACAGGAACTGAATAATTTATAATGACCCAATGAAAGCGCTTTTTTCCACTATCGAACGACAAGCACAGTACTACCGCCAATGGGATTTTATCCTGTTTGCGGTATTGACCTTGTTGTCGGTATGGAGCGGACAGACGACCGTTTTTTACCTCCTCTATTTCTTTTGGTGGAACGAGCTTATCCGTTTGGTAGTGGACAAGTTGTGCTATAAGCGAAACCCCAATGCGGTGTACGAAGACGGACACAGCAAAGGTTTCGGCGAAAGTTTGTTTCTGATGGGCATTTATTGGGTGTTTTTGGTGGTCGTATTCGGCTTCATTGCAGGTGCGGACAGTACCGAAATTATCATTGCCAATATGCGGGTGTTGTTTTTTCACAACTGGTTTTTCAGTATCAACCTGATTTTCGTGTTGTTAGAACGACTGTACCTGCACAAAACCCGGCAACCGCTACAAATCTACTTTGGGGCTTTCACCCCCAATACGATAGTGTTGCACATTTCTATCATTGTGGGTGCGGTGCTAATGTTCTTTGTGGTCAGGGAATATCCCGACACGTTCACGCCCGAAAACCGTTGGGGTTCGGCACTTATCGCCTTGCCTTTTCTATTACTGAAAATGGGAATGCAGTATCTGACCGCTTCCGATAATACGATAAACAAACAAAATTCCAAATAAAATGAGCATAACAATCAAGCATACAGCCCTATCGTTTTTCCTTGCTCTCGGCTTCACAGCCTCGGCACAGGAAAGCACCGCTCCCGAAGATTTCGATTTTCCGAAAAACACGGTTAAAGCGGTCATCAGCTATGCTGATTTTACCATTCCGCAACAGCAGTTTTCCATACGTCCAGGCCATACCACTTACACTTTTCAAGAGGGCAAAATCATCAATTATCAATATCGGGACAGTACCTCGATGATAAAGACAGATATGGATTACCACTACGAGAGCGGTCAGCTAAAAAGAAAAGAAACGATAGAAAGCTCCAGAGCGGGTATGAAGTACAAAACCTATAAATACCGCACCGAAAATGAGGGCTACAAAACCACATTTTATAAAATCTACCACACAGGCGAAGTAGATAAAACCATTGCGTTTTACAACGATGCAGGCGAGCTTCGGGGCAAATCTGTTTACAATGTCCACGGACAGCGAACCAAACAGATAGAATATGGCGGTAAAGAAGGGTATCGTATCCAAAAATACCACAACGGAAAAGTAATGTCTGAAATCACGCATTCCAATAACGACGACGGCAAATTAACGAAAACCGTTACTTACGTTATGCCGGGAGAAGACGACGAAGTAAAGGTACTTACGCTCTACTATTACAACCAAAAAGGCGACCCCAGACAGGTAGTGGATTTTGTAACCGAGAAAAAGAACTCGGGACAAAAGCCAACGAAGACTACTTATGTGAATTATCTGTACGATGGCGATATATGGGTAGCGAAAATACAATATGGCACTACCACCAAAACTCCCGGACAAATAGTAGCCACCATACGAACCATCGAAACGCCCGAAAAAACATACCACACACCAAGCAATGAACAATTAGAGGCTTTTTGCCAGGAAACGTATCAGAATTATTTAAAATTATAAGAGAACAAACAAAATGAAATACAAAGTATTCACGCACACCATTGAAAACAGTAAAACAAAAGTGCGTAAAACAACAAAAAACATACTGACTATTTTGGGATGCGTGGTTGCCAACCTCGCATTTGCCCAAAACTACATTCCGTACTATCCTGCGGATTGGGAATTTAAAAACAATGCAGATTTGGTAGATTTTTCGCAGGTAAAAAGCGTAACGACAAAATACCTGACCCTTGACGAAAACGAGGAACATCCCGTTTATGAAACCTATCTTTCGTGGAACAATACCTACCAACTGACCGATTACCAGTTTGTCAATTACAACAACAGCTATGCCGACTTTGATGTACAAATCAAATATGTAAACCCCAACGGCAACCAGATAAACACAGTCAAAATCATCAACCCCAATACGCTAAAGCCATTGGAAGAATGGCAATACACCAACGGTTCTTTTGATGTGGAGAAGATTAGCGTAAAACGCTATTTGCTAAATGTACCCGAACCTGATGTTTTTGAAGTAAAATACGAGGGCAACGACGATGATTACATACAGGAAACCGTTTACACACCGCAAAAAACGATTGAACGACAAACCAAACGCTGGTATAAACGTAACGACAACGGCACTTATCAGCTCATAAAAAAACTATATCTCGATGATTTTCTCGACCAAACCGACAGTTTGGTATTGAGTGAAAACCAAAAGAAGCAGGCTCATTATATCATCAACTTGGGTATAGCCGGCAAAACCTACTATACCTATAAGCCCCGAAAAGTGGAAGTTTTTGGCGATGAACACGATTATCAGCAGTTGGAACGCATTGTAAAGGACGGAAAGGATACCGAACGCTACGAATATGAATACGATGCAAAAGGCAACTGGATTGTTTGCAAAATCTACAAAATGAAAGAGAGCAAATGGGAACTTACCGACATCAAAAGACGGGAATTTGAATACAGAAACTAATAAAATAATAGAGAAATGAAATACGAAGTATTCACGCGCACCATTGAAAACAGTAAAACAAAAGTGCGTAACATAATCATCACTTTAATACTACTTGCTTTCGGCATTTCGGCTTCGGCACAGCACTTG
>JBEBVG010000096.1:0-11531 GCA_040392845.1 Sphingobacterium sp.
CTTTATCATCGCCGTCGCCCAACTGCCACTGCCGATTATGCCGATGTGTGCATGTTTCTTTTTCTCCATTTGGCCAAAGATAATTAATAATAAATTAACGTATATTTCCGTCTGGATTTAATTAAATAAAAATGACTTTTTATATCTTAATAAACACAGACTGGATATACGATGAAAAGTGAAAAAGAAAAGATGATAGCAGGTGAACCCTATTATGCCAATGTTAAAGAACTCACCGCATTGCGCCTGGAGGCACAACGGGCTTGCTACCGCTATAATCAGATTGATCCGAAACATTATAAGGAACGTAAAGCCCTGATTAAAGGATTGTTTGGCAATATTGGAAGGATGTTTTGTGTCGAACAGCCTTTTTACTGTGATTATGGTTTTAATATAACGATAGGCGAGAATTTCTTTTCGAACTATCACCTGACTATTTTAGACTGCGCTCCTGTTAAGATCGGAAACAATGTGATGTTCGGCCCGAATGTAGCGATTTATACTGCGGGGCATCCTATTCATGCCGAAATACGTAATACGGGATTAGAACATGCGCTACCTGTTTTCATAGGTGACAATGTGTGGATCGGTGGAAATACCGTCATCAATCCCAATGTCACTATAGGTGAGAATACAGTTATCGGATCAGGTTCCGTCGTGACTAAAGACATCCCAGCCAATGTCATTGCAGTAGGAAATCCTTGTCGTATACTCCGCGAAATTACGCAAGAAGATAAACTGTATCCGTATTGAAACTTCAACAAAAAAGGCGTCCGAACAATCCGGACGCCTTTTGTTAAGACAACATTTAAAAATTTACTCTTTTAATGCATCTTTTACTCTATTCATTTTATCTTCTGCTTTCTGACCAGCTTCTTTTACCTCGTTAACAGCATCTTTTCCAGCATCTTTCACAGCAGCACCTGTTTCATTAGCAGCGTCTTTCGTTGCATCAACAGCGTTATCTACACCTTCCGCAACTTTTGCACCCGCATTTTGTACAGCATTTTTGGTATTATTCCAAGCCGTTTCTGCATTTTCTACAGCTTTCCGAGCCGTTTCTTCCGCTTTTTTATCCCCTCTGGCAATCGCATCTTCCAAGTCAGCTTTTGCTTTTTTATAATCTGCTTCTGCTCTTGCTAACGCGTCCTGTGATGCCTGATCCACTTGATCTACAGCGTGATCTAGATGTTCTCCTACTGTCGTCAAAGTATCCGCATTGTTTTCATCTTTTGTGGTGTTATTATTGCATGACGCAAAAACAAACGCTCCGGCGATGACACCTAATAATGCAATTCTTTTCATGTTAATATAGTTTTTGTTTCACGAATAATTACAATATTTATGCCAAAACAAATATTAAGCTAGCGGTATATCGTCCCCTTAGCAGCTTCCAGCGTATTTTTCAGCAGGCCAACAATCGTCATCAAACCTACTCCTCCGGGTACAGGTGTAATCCAGGATGCTTTCTTTGAGACCTCATCAAAATCGACATCACCGTATAATTTATAGCCGGATTTTGTTGCTGTGGATTCTTCTCTGTTGATTCCAACATCAATAACAATAGCCCCTTCTTTCACCATATCGGCAGTAACAAAATTTTTCTTCCCGATAGCAGCCACGACTATATCTGCCCGAAGGACCTCCTCTTTCAGGTTTTTCGTACGACTGTGCGTCAACGTCACTGTACAATTACCGGGATTGCTGTTGCGAGCCAACAGAATACTCATCGGTGAACCTACAATGTTACTGCGCCCTACAACTACTGCATGAAGACCAGCCGTATCTATACCGTAATACCCAAGCATCAATAATATGCCGTAGGGAGTAGCCGGTATAAAGCAAGGTAGGTTGCGCTGCATTCTCCCAAGATTAATAGGATGAAAACCATCTACATCCTTCCGATAATCAATGGCTTCGGTGATCCGTTCAGGATCAATATGTTTGGGCAGAGGAAGCTGTACAATTAATCCATCGATGCTGTCATCAGCATTAATTTCCTGTATTTTGGCAATCAATTGCTCTTCAGTGATACTCTCGTCATAACGAATATTGGTAGACTCGAAACCAACCAGCTCACAATTTCGCATTTTACTGGCGACATATGTCTCACTGCCACCATCATTACCTACCAAAATAGCTACAAGATGGGGCTTACGTCCCGATTGTGCTGTAAACTCGGCAGCATCTCTCTTGATATCTTCTTTTATTCGAGCAGAAACTTCTTTACCGTCTAATATGTTCATAGTTGTCAGTGTTCAGTGTTCAGTCGTCAGTGGACAGTCGTCAGTGGGCAGTATTGATAACTGACTACTGATAACTGACTACTGAACACTATATAATTAATCCAATTTAAGTACAGCCATAAATGCAGATTGTGGTATTTCGACATTTCCTACCTGACGCATCCGTTTTTTACCTTTCTTCTGCTTTTCCAATAATTTACGTTTACGAGAAATATCCCCACCATAACATTTCGCCGTTACATCTTTACGTAATGCCGAAATCGTTTCCCGTGCGATGATTTTAGCACCGATGGAGGCCTGTATACGAATTTCAAATTGTTGACGTGGTAAAAGCTCCTTCAGCTTTTCACATATCTTCTTTCCGAAATCATAGGCGTTGCTACGGTGTATTAAAGAAGAAAGGGCATCTACAGGTTCGTCATTGAGCCGGATATCCAATTTAACCAAATCGGAAGCACGATAACCAATCTGGTGATAGTCGAAAGAGGCATATCCTTTGGAGATCGTTTTCAACTTATCATAAAAGTCGAATACAATTTCACCCATAGGCATCTCAAATACCAGCTCCACACGGTCCGAGGTCAGATACGATTGATTAATAATCGTTCCCCGCTTTTGGATACAAAGCGACATAACCGGACCTACAAATTCGGCCTTTGTAATAATATTTGCTTTAATATAAGGTTCTTCAATAGCGTCCAGTTTGCTCGGATCGGGCAAGTCGGACGGATTATGAACCACGACTTCTTCATTATTTTTTGTCAGGAAGGCACGATAGGAAACGTTGGGTACTGTGGTAATCACCGTCATATCGAATTCACGTTCCAAGCGCTCCTGTATGATCTCCATATGTAGCATCCCGAGGAAGCCGCAACGGAAACCGAAGCCCAATGCTGCAGAGGATTCAGGTTCGAACACCAATGATGCGTCATTCAATTGCAGGCGGTGCATCGATTCACGTAGTTCTTCAAAGTCTTCCGTATCGACAGGATAAATCCCGGCGAATACCATCGGCTTAACTTCCTCAAAACCCTGTATAGCCTGCGCACAAGGGCGGTCTTTATGGGTAATGGTATCACCCACCTTCACCTCTCGCGCTTCCTTAATACCCGAAATAATATAACCGACATCGCCTGTCCTGATCACTTCTTTTGGCACCTGGTTAAGCTTCAAGGTGCCTATTTCGTCCGCATAATATTCCTTACCTGTAGCTACAAATTTGACGCGGTCACCCTTCCGTATCTCTCCGTTCTCTACTTTGAAATAGGCCATAATTCCACGAAATGAATTAAAAACGGAATCGAATATCAAGGCTTGGAGCGGAGCCTCCGGATCACCTACCGGCGCCGGAATACGTTCGACAATGGCACTCAGAATATCTGGTATACCCATTCCTGTTTTTCCTGAAGCAGGTATGATATCTTCACGCTTCCCACCGATAAGTTCGATAATCTGGTCTTTAACTTCTTCCGGCATGGCTCCTGGTAAGTCCATTTTATTCAAAATGGGTATAATCTCCAGATCATGTTCAAGCGCCAGGTATAGATTTGAGATGGTCTGTGCCTGAATACCTTGTGAAGCATCGACAATAAGCAATGCGCCTTCACAAGCTGCAATAGAACGGGATACTTCATAAGAAAAATCGACATGCCCGGGCGTGTCGATAAGGTTCAATATATAGTTCTGTCCAGCTTCGCTATATTCCATTTGAATAGCATGGCTCTTGATCGTAATTCCGCGTTCGCGTTCCAGATCCATGTTATCCAACAGCTGTGCTTGCGCCTCACGTTGTGAAATCGTATTGGTATATTCTAATAATCTATCGGCCAGCGTACTTTTGCCGTGATCGATATGTGCGATGATACAAAAATTGCGTATATGCTTCATACAGGTGTGTTGCCTTCTACTCTAAACGGCAAAGATACTTTATTTCCGCGAAGGTTTAAATCTTTTTTACGTGTGCATTGCACAGTCGTTGAGGGACTGGTTACTCATTACGATGTTCTTGATATTGCAATTTAGGTAGCGACGAAAAATATTCTTCCACACGCTCGTCCGAAATACCCGCTAGCTCAGCATGACTCTGTAGCAATTGCTCTAGCTGTTCCATCGTCCTTATGCCGATCAGTGCACTACTGACTACGGGCTTGTCCAGGCAATATTTCAAAACAATAGCTTGAGCGGATACGCCAAGCTTCTTACCCGCGGCATCGACGAGAGACTTTACCTGCTGAATATCCGCAACAGTATGATCCAGATAATTCTTTGTCGGAACCTTATCCAATAATAGGCCTTGCGCCATACCGCCCCGGGCGATAATCCCGACCTCGTGGTCTATGAAATCATCAAAAAATTCTTCCGGCCGGGTATCCAGGATACTGTATTGCATCATATTGGAAACGATAGAAGATTGCTGTAAATATTTTCCAAACACGTTAGGACGGATAGAAGAAATCCCATAATATCTTATCTTACCTTGTTGCACCAACACTTCAAAGGTATCAATAATCTCATCGAAATTATCCGCATCGGTTCCTCCATGTAATTGATAGAGATCAATATAGTCGGTATTTAACCGCTTTAATGATTGCTCTACAGCTTGCAAAATATAGGGCTTTCGCGGATTCCACGTCCACCCTTCCGTTCCCTGCTGCCATTGATTACCTACTTTTGTAGCAAGAACGACCTTATCACGCCATCCTTCAATTGCTTTACCCAGTAAAACTTCATTGGCACCCCGGCCGTATAGGTCTGCTGTGTCAAAATAGTTTATTCCACGGTCAAATGCTTCCCGGACAATCCGTAGGCTGTCTTTTAAAGGGTCATTGGGCAGCGACATTCCCCCCAATCCGATTTCGGAGATCAATAGATCCGAATTTCCAAGTCTGTTATACTTCATTCGTCTGTAGGATATCCAACAGTTCTATTTCAAAAATTAATGTACTAAAAGCCGGTATTTTTCCCGTATCCCTTTCACCATAGGCTAAATTATATGGAACATACAATTTATATTTTGATCCTACCTTCATTAAAGGCACGGCAATTTTCCAACCTTCGATGACCTGATCGAGATGGAGATTTATCGGTTCACCACGATCGTATGAGCTGTCAAACTTTTCGCCGTTAATCAGATAACCGGCGTAATGTACTTTTACCTCGTCCGTTGCTTTAGGCTGGTTCCCCGTTCCTTCGACAAGCACTTCGTACAACACTCCCTCCGGTGTTGATTTTACGGTAGATTTATTCTTTAAAGCTGCTAAAAATTCTTCGCCCGGTTTTTTGAGCTCGGCATTTCTTTTTTCCATCATGATCCGGATATTTTGTTGGATGATGGAAGTGACCTGTCCTTCATCGAACAACAGTTCTCCCCCTTGATAAAAAGCTGTCAGCCCCTTGGATAACGTATTTAAGTCGATATCAAATCCACTCGACTTCAGTGATCTTCCGATATCCACGCCCAAGGCATAGGACAACGAATCTTTTGCAGTTTGTGCATGCGTCATCGTTAATGAGCAGACAGCGCAAGCGCCTATTAAATATATTTTTTTGTGATTCATCATTAGTAATTTTTTATAATGTTCTCTATTATATGGAATGTATTATCCGGATAGTCTACCTGCACACGGCTGGCCTCATTCAGCCAGAGTTCTATTTCAAACTCATATTTTCTTTTCAGACTTTTGAGTACGGGTACCCCCATTTCTTTTAGCGCTGCCGCATTAAGATGTTGTTCGTATTGATTTTTCATCGGAATCACTAACAGTTTCTTCTCGAGATAAAGGGCTTCTGCCGGTGTCTCGAAGCCTGCTCCACACAACACACCTTGTGCTGTCGCCATACTCTGGATAAAAGCTGCGCTATTGATCGGGTTGATAGTGATATTCTTCAATGTAACCGGTACTACATTGTGCTTCGAAAATACTTCCCATCGTACATCTTTAAACCTCGAAAGATGGCGAAGCAGGTGCGCGTCATCGTATGCAGGAAGATAGACTGTATAATGGTCCCCCTCCTTTGCGTCCATGTCGCGTATTTCTTTACGGATCACAGGGGTAAATATGGAATGATGATAGGCTTTGAAGTGAAAGCCATAGCCTGTCGTCACGGGCGCATAGTTTTTCATAATAAATCGCCCCATGACATCTCCCTCTTCCGGTTTTGGACTATTAGGGTGCAGAGCTCCTATCTGATGGCTCAATCCGATACAAGGTATTTCGCGTGTATGACAAGCCCACGCGGTAATAGGTTCAAAATCGTTCAGTATAATATCATACTTGTCGACAGGTACACTATTGATCTCCTGGATAAATTTTCGGATCGTCGAACTCATAAAAGTTTTCCAGAAGTCAACCCCTCCGGATTTACCGAAAATAAAACTTAAGCCGTGCAGCCTATACTTTATTGGAAAAGGCAGATCAATATCCGCCTGGATACCACTGATGAGTACATCGACCTGGCCGATCTGCTGTAAACAAGGGATAATATCCATTGCCCGGCATAAATGGCCATTTCCAGTGCCCTGTATGGCATAAAGTATCTTCATATCTAAAAACAGTATCCGAAAGTAGTAATTATTTGTGGAAGTAGCGCTGAGTATTTAATATTAAATGTAAATTAATTATATTTACAAAATAAACCATAAAACACATGTTTAAAATAATAATATTTCTACTATTAATTATTTCTTTCTTTATCTGTTCATCCTGGGGATTTTATGCCCACAAGAAAATCAACGAAACGGCTGTTTTTTTACTACCGGTAGAAATGGCTGTTTTTTATAAAAAACATATCCATAGTATCACCGAGCGTGCGACAGATCCGGATAAGCGTTGTTATGTCGACACATCGGAGGGTCCACGTCATTTTATTGATCTGGATCGATTTGACGAAAATATAGATTCCATTCCTATTCATTGGTCGAAAGCTAAGGAAAAATATACGGAGAGGCGATTATTACTACAGGGCATTGTGCCCTGGCAGGTTTGGCGTTCCTATCAAAACCTGGTGCAAGCCTTCGCAAATCGTGACGTGGATAAAATCATCAAATATAGTGCAGATATCGGCCACTATATCGCGGATGCCCATGTGCCCTTACACACCACAAGTAACTACAACGGACAGTTTACCAACCAGGTCGGCATCCATGCTTTCTGGGAAACCCGTTTACCGGAAATGTTCAGCACACGGTATGATCTGTTCATCGGCCCAGCTGAATATGTTACAGATCCTCTACAGCGGTCCTGGGATATTGTCAAAGAAAGCCATGCTCTGGTCGATTCGGTCTTAAGTATAGAAAAAAATCTATCTGTACGACTACATGAAAGTGACCGCAAAACATACTTAACCCGGAACGGCCAATTGATATTTACCTATTCAGACAAATATGCCGCAGCATACCACGAAGCATTAAACGGTATGGTCGAACGTAGACTGCGATCGTCCATTCACGAGGTAGCTTCTTTTTGGTACTCTGCATGGATTGATGCCGGCCAACCTAAATTAACCGCATCCCTGCCCGGAAGTATACTGGTAGAAGAACCTACTCCTGTTCCCGGCCAGAAATCATTGGGAAGAGAAGAATGGCATTAAATTAATATTTAAACCGCTCGCGTTTGATTAGTACGGTACCTTTCTGTACTATCGGTTTTTCATTGCCCCTTGTCCCTTTGAAAATATAAAAATAGGTACCCTCGGGAAGATTCTCGGGCACAACCCAATCGTTATCATAATCCGAAGCATAGAAAACACGTTGGCCAAAGCGGTCGATAACCTCTAGCTCTGCCTGATCGAATTTATAAATGCCGATAACATGAAAAGTGTCATTTTTGCCATCTCCATTAGGTGTAATGGTATTGGGAAAGAAAAGGCCAACCGTTTCGATCGTTACCGTAGCTTCTTGAGACCAGTTTCCATTCTTTTCCTGAATAACATATTTTAATTCATCGAAACCTGTATAATTAAGATACGGTTTATATTCAAGGACCCCATTCCCTAATTCCTGCAGTTCGCCATGCACAGGGTAAGACGTAATGCGGAATGTTTCCCGCCGTAATTCGCTGTGCTCGACATAATCATTTTCGTACGGTTTCAATCGAATCTGATAGTTATAACCAACATAATAATAATCATCTACAGCCACAGGAATAGTTTTCAAAATCATGATTTTTACTTCTGTCGGCACGCTGCTTAACCGACTTTTGTCGAAGACCCGGTAAACTAACTTATCCTCACCGGAAACAAAATTATCAGTCGGCACATACAATAATTGGCCGTTTTCTAAGGTAACCGTACCCGATATTGGTTGCTCCAATATCTCGATAGCATTCCTGTCGATAGTGCTCGAACCCATTTCGTCATTCGCTAAAACATCCAACATCTTCACATGGCCTTGATAGAGCTCGTAAGCATCTGCTACCCCTTTTGGGGGCTTGGCCAGCTCGACGACAGTAGGTTGATCGTCTTCAAAGGTTAAGCCACTGATGTCTGTCAGTAGGTTGCTATACTTTTGATCCTGACCCGATAATGTAGCTGTATTCTCAACCTTTCCTTGACTAATATCTTCTGCTGTTATAACATATTCTAACCAATACGTCACGACCTCGTTGGAAATGCTTCGAGACGTAACTTCATAGCTTTCTGCAGAAATCTTCGGGTCACTTATCCGAACATGCTCTACGGGTATATCTCCTTCATGTTTGATATCAAACTGGTAGATTATTTTATCGCCGATTGTAAACTGTCTATTTTCACCAGTACCTTGATTAATAATCTTTTTCAGAACAGTAAAAGTCGGTTTTGCATCGATATCGATACGAGTTGGCAGATCGTTGTTAAATTGTGTTCCCGATATATCTTTCACGTCAAAACCACGTGGATTTTTTCCGTTGACGATAGCCGTGTTTTCTACATATTTTCGAGCCGCGTCGGCTTCGGTGATGGTATAACTTCGGGTAACGGTGGTTTCTTCACCCTCGGACAGTATCAATCGTCCAGGTAAAATAGGTTGATTACTCAACAAAAGATCATTAATAGCGATATCGCTTACTGTTGCCTCACCGATATTCCGGATAACAAAAGTGTACTCAAGTTTGTCACCCGCTTCCTGAAATCCGGATTGGTTGACATCGATATGTTTTACCGTCTTCAGTAGAGCAAGTTGTCCTCGTTCATTGAATGGCTCCAGTAAAAAGACTTCGCTGTTGATTTTAATATTGTTACATGTAATATTACCATCCGCTACCGAACATTCGTCCGCAGCACTTCCCGGCGTTATACGTGTTATATCCAAAGACGTCGCATCGGGATCCGTTACACCTAAAGGACGAACAATTCCGGCCAAAGCGTCCACATCGCCATAGGTGTCATCAGGAACGGTGGAACCGGTCGTTGCTTTGATCTCGTAGGTCAGCGAACAACCGTTAGGCAGATTAAGATGTGACCGTAATTCGTTGGCGACAAACTGTATATCCGTCACCCCACCACAGTTGGTCATCGCGATCGGCCCAGCTTGCTGGATAAAAAAACCACCCGGCAGGTTATATTCAAAAAGACTACCCACAGCATTGGAAGGACCATTATTCCGCACCGTAACCTGATAGGTCACCACATCCCCCAGTTCTACCGTATCCGCATCTACGGTGACATTTACTACTTCCAAATCAGCGCGCATTACGGTAATAGTTTCTTCTTTGACTTCCTGCATATCTGCGGCAAAAGACCAAGTATCCATTGCCCGTTCGTTGCCAAAACTGAACTGTCCATAATTACCATTGTAGCTGTTTCCGTATATCGCGTATTCTGCGTCACCTTCCTTTGGCGCCGCCCTGTTATGTACCCGATAACTGCCCCAGCTATGGCCATTAACATTACTCCTTATCCCATCCAGGTTAACCAGTGGCTCAACTTCTTCCCCCGGTGCACCAGGCGTAATTTCGCTATCGTCCCAACGCACCTTCGCATATTCCCTGTGCGTGTCATCCAGATTCATACGCTCTATAAGTATTCCCTTCGGATTAATCTCCATATCGAAATAGGGAAAATGAATCTCGCCTTCCACCAATGCGACGGAAACAGAAATGGGGTAATCCCCCACAGGAAGAAAATTGCCGGCGCTATCCAAACCATCCCATTTCTCACGTACAGGTCCTGTGATATCTTTCACTTCTACCATAATCCGCTTCTTTGGAAAAAAGGGAGCACCAGACTTCGGTGCAACAATCACTTCATATCGCCCCTCATAGTTGGTTTCAAACTCCACAAATACGCCTTTGGCCGTGATATAATTCTTTCCCCCGCCGGGATCTTCGGGATAAACAAGGGAAATATTCTGTATCTCCGCAATCTGTGTCTTCCGATAAAGCCAGGTACTACCACCAGGAACCGCTCCTGTACTCGAGCTGGGCATAAGCGTATCGGGAAAGGTATAAAACATCTTATGAGTGACGTGCTGCTCACCATTATCCGGTTCATTGGGGTTGTGATAGGCTATATCCGCCTTTTTATGCGCAGCGCCTATGCCTTTATTCGAACTTTTATAAGAGGGATTGCCTTCTGCATCCAAAAGACCAGAGCTATTCACAAAATAAAAGAAATTGATGCCATTGCTCCCGTTACCATCAACCCGGTAAACGTAACCGTCTTTCGTGAGCACATAGTTTTGGCCATAAAATGTCCCTTGATCATCGGCTAGGCCGCTAGCTCCTTGCCTACCTGCTTGCACATACAGATTCAGGACATGTGCAAATACCCTTCCTTTAATCCATTGTGACCCTAAAGCGTTTTCACGAACAGACACATCCCAAGCCGCGATAAGATAACTTGTATCCCTCTCTGTGCGCGTCCAATCTGCATCTGCTACTTGATTCCCAAGAGGGCCATCCTGCGTACTAGCCTGTTTCTCTTTACGGGTTGGCATAAATTCTACTTTCCATATCCCTTCCTGTCCAGACAACACCGGTATCTCAAAAGGCTCGTATCCTACACCAGGTCCGTCCAGCTCAGCTTTGCGATTGGGAATTCTACCCAAAGGACTTTTATCTGTCGGGTATTCTTTGCCATTAGGATCAGTCAAAATCATATGACCGTTCCCGATCCCTTGGGCGCTTGAAGCTACAGCGATTGTTTCTCCAACACGCGCATATACATAGTGCGCTGCCGAATTAAATAAAACGTTATCAGCTGCAGTGGAGGTCCTCGAAATCATAAAAGCACGGTTCCCTTTAACCCCTTTAGGATACATATCTTTCGAACCGTCGGCATAGCTCGCAGTTATACCGGCGAAAGCGG
>JBEBVG010000097.1:0-11523 GCA_040392845.1 Sphingobacterium sp.
TTATCTAAGTTTGTCAACAAAGAAAGGCAGATATGTATCCTGAACCAATTACATTTAGGCAGTTGTTTTGGAATTTTCGGTTTGTGTTATTGGCGTTGTTGCTCGTCGAACTTGTTTGCGGCTATATCAGCATCCAATATACACAAGTAGAGCAGTTCCGTATGGTGAATAGCGTATATCATACGTGGGCTGACCAGTTTTTTCGATATTATACCAATATCGGCGATGGCCTATTTATTATCATCGTAGGATTATTACTGGTCTTTGCGCGGTATAAGTATGCTATATTAACGATTACCAGCTTTTTGTTGTCCGGATTGGTCGCACAGATCATTAAGCGTTCTATGAAGATGCCCCGCCCGGGATCTGTCTTTAAAGACGATCCGTCGTGGTATACCTTGCCGGATTATCATATTCACGGTAATTATAGCTTCCCTTCGGGGCATACAACAAGTATATTTGCCTTGATGATAGTGTTGTATTATGTCTTTCCCAGTCAGCGGAAGAATCCACTTTTCTTTATCCTGGCCTGTTTAGCGGGCTATTCGCGGGTGTATTTGTCCCAACATTGGCCGGGCGATGTATATATAGGCGCATTGGTGGGGACTGTCACGACGTTAGCGGTCATCTACGCCTTCGAACAGATGAGGTGGTACCATAGCGACTGGGCCAATAAGCGCCTGTCTGCGCGGAAGGTCAATCAAAAGGAGGTATTGTAGCGGTATGCATATCATCCTTTATTTTATATTTTGGGTTTTTATTGTATGGGTTGACCGCTTGCTTTTTCTCTTGTTTGCGTCGCCAGAGTCAATTTCATTAAGCCTGGAGGATATATTAAGGATATTTTGGAATGGCTTTCAAATGGATTTGTCGGCAGCTTCGTATATCTGTGCGCTGCCATTTCTGGGTTATTTTATCTGGTCTTTTATTCCGAAGATGAGGTTGTCACGACGGTGGATCGATATATACAGTTCTATTGTATTGTTTATACTGACCTTGCTGTCTTGCATCAATGTAAATTTATATCCGGAATGGACGGATAAAGTCTCCAAACGTGCGGTGGATACATTTTTTGAGTCGCCTAAAGAAGTATTATATTCCGCCGGTGCTACGTCGTTGCTGAAACCATTAGTGGTGTTTCTATGCCTGGGGGTGGGCGGTCTGCTTATCTATCGCTTTGTTTTTCGGGGAGCATTCTTAAAGATCCGTATTCCTTTTGTCTGGAAGTTTTTAAGCTTTTTTCTCGGCCTGTTCTTTTTATTCTCGTGTATACGGGGCGGGTATGGCACTTCTCCTTTAAATGAAAGCCATGCTTATTTTTCTACCGTTCAGTTTTACAATCACGCGGCTGTTAATACGTATTGGTCGCTTATCAATGATTATGTCAATAGCAGCAGTAGCCGTAATCCTTATCTTTATTTTGATGACAGCACTTTGTGCGATGCCCACTTGGAACCGATATTCAGGGAAATACCCGATTCGACTTATAGTGTGTTGACGACTACGAGGCCAAACATCGTGTTGATCCTGTTAGAAAGCTTTACGGCAGATCTCGTGGAGAGCTTAGGGGGAGAAAAAGGGGTTACGCCGAATTTGGATCAGATAGCGCGCTCCGGTATAACGTTCACCAATTTCTACGCTGCAGCAGATCGCTCGGATAAGGGTATAATAGGTCTTTTTTCGGCTTTCCCGGCACAGGGTGGAGAAAGTATCATCAAATCGGTAAAAAAACATGAGAAACTGGATGGTATTGGCCAGGAAATAAAGTCCGCAGGCTACCATACTTCTTTTTATTATGGTGGTCAAAGTGAATTTTATAACTTTAAGTCATACATGATGTCTCATGGTATAGATCGTGTCGTCGATATGCATAATTTTCCTCCTTCGGATAATGAATCTTCCTGGGGAGTATTTGATGAGAAGGTCTTCGACAAAATGTTGACTGATCTGCATACAGAAAGAACACCTTTTTTTTCGACATTATTTACCATTACAAATCACGAACCATATGATCTGAAAGGAGCATTCAAATTCGGAAAAGCAAGTACGGCGGATATGTTCAAAAGTACAGCTTACTACACCGATTCAGTAGTAAATGATTTCTTGGAAAAGGCGAAGAAGATGTCCTGGTACGCCAATACATTATTTGTTATTACAGCAGATCACGGCCATCGGCTGCCATTCGATCGTGAGATTACGGATCCGGGACGTTTTCATATCCCGTTGATTCTATATGGGGAAGTCATTCAGAAGAAATATCGGGGTGTTCAGATAGAAAGAGTCGGGGGACAGGTAGACATTGCGGCAACTTTGTTAAACCAACTTGATCTTTCTTCGTCACATTACAAATGGAGCCGAAACCTTTTCAATACAACTTCACCTGAATATGCATTTTTCAACACAAAGTATTCCTTTGGCACCGTGACTCCCGGGGATACTATCGTTGTGGACATGCATTTAGGGACGGCTATTCAGGGCGCAAATGAAAACAATAATCTTATGGATATATTGAAAGCTTATAATCAGAAAGTGTTTGACGAATATTTACAGTATTAGATAATGAGGATTAGGGGATATTTAGGAATTTTCATTATGCTGGCACTTCAGTTTGCCGGACTATTACTGTTATATTTTTTACTACGTCTCGGATTCTACGCCTTAAATAAAGATTTGTTTGCCGACGTTGATATGCCGCGTTTACTTCCTATGTTGGCGGGTGGGGTTCGCTTCGACGTTGTGGCTTTACTTTATCTGAATATCCTCTATATATTGATGTGGGTTGTTCCAGTTCCTTTCAAATTCAAACCGTGGTGGCAACGCATCGCGAAGTACCTGTTTGTCATTACTAATTCAATAGGTGTGGCGTTGAATTTGATCGATATGGCATATTATCCGTTTACCTTAAAACGGACAACCGCTACCGTTGTCGAACAATTCAGGAATGAGACAAACTATGGGCAGTTATTAGGTGATTTTTTAATAGAATACTGGTTTTTGTTGATTGTATTTGTGTTGTTGATCTATGTGCTGATCAGATTAATCACTTTCTTTAAAATCGCCAGACCTACATTGGGCTGGAAGTTTTATGCTTTACATACCGTAGGGATGTTAGCTGTAGCTTTTTTGTTTGTAGGAGGGGTACGAGGAGGTTGGGCACATAGCACACGCCCGATTACGTTGAGTAATGCAGGGGATTATGTCCAATCGCCCGAGGAAATGAGTATTGTACTGAATACGCCTTTTGCGATGATGAAAACATTGGAGGCGGTTTATTTAAGAGAAGTCCATTATTATACACCACAAGAGCTCGATACACTATATCCGGTTGTGCATGTGCCACAAGATAGTACCCCTTTTCGGAAGCTGAACGTTGTCTTCCTCATCATGGAAAGTTTCGGAAAGGAGAATATCGGCTTTTATAATAAAGATATCAATGGTGGTACTTATAAAGGTTATACCCCATTTCTGGACTCATTGATCGCCGAGGCTTATACCTTCCATCGTTCCTTCGCCAACGGACGTAAGTCTATCGATGCATTACCGTCCATCATCTCGAGTATTCCTTCCATTGGTGAGCCTTTTGTCTTGTCCGTATATTCGGGCAATAGAACGACCAGTATTGCTAAAATATTAGGTGACGCAGGTTATGAGACAGCATTTTTTCACGGTGCGCCGAATGGCAGTATGGGTTTTTCGGCCTATACCCAACTGGCGGGGATACAACATTATTTTGGCAAGAATGAATATGGGAATGATGATGATTTTGATGGCATCTGGGGGATATGGGATGAGCCTTTCATGCAATTCATGGCGGGCAAGTTAAATACCTTTCAGGAGCCTTTCTTTGCCAGTTTCTTTTCTTTGTCTTCCCATCATCCTTTCAAAGTACCTGAGAAATATAAAGACAGATTCCCGAAAGGACCATTGCCCTTACATGAACCAACAGGATATGCTGACCATGCTTTGCAGCAATTCTTTGATAAAGCGGCACAAAGCCCTTGGTATAAAAATACGCTTTTTGTGATTTGCGCAGATCATTCAAGTCAAAGTTACCTGCCGGAATACCAGACCTTACCCAATCAATTCGCTATCCCGATTATCTTTTATTATCCGGGGGGTGATCTCAAAGGCATATCCGACAAATTGGTGCAGCAGATTGATATTATGCCGACTGTACTGAATTATCTGGGGTATAATAAACCTTATTTTTCTTTTGGGTTCGACGCCTTTAACACGACGCAGAAGAATTTTTTGGTCAATAATATCGGAAGTTCATTCAATGTTTATATGGATGACTATTTCATGACCTATGACGGCGAAAAGCCTACGTCTTTATTTAACCTTCAGGAGGATAAGGCAATGAAAGAAAATGTATTAGATAAGGATACTGCTGCCCAAGATACACTGGTCAAATATATAAAAGCTTTTATCCAGCAATACAATTACCGCATGATCCACAATGAACTTGTGGCGGAGTAAAGTTTACTTACAAGTTTATTGCCCTGTTTTCTTCCCGATCGTATAACGAAGGATAAACTGCTGCTGATTGTCCATTACGCCTTCGGAAAAATGAAAGCCGGCGGTAAAGCGCCCTTCCAGATTCTTGGCACGTAAGGGTATCCACCCGATGTCTAGTCGATTATACTGCCTGGAGGTGTAAAATACATCACCATAAGGAATGGAGAGTGATTGCCCCGAATAGAACGTATTCCGCAGGAAGAAGTTAGACTGTTCAGCATAGAGCTCGCCGATAAAACCCTTCGGGAATCGCCAGTCATAGACATTCCGTAGCCGATCATAGTTGATTATCCCTCCGATCTTGATATGGATGTCGTCCAAAACATTATATTTCTTTAGATCTGCACCTATATGTACTGAGGCGGCGCCGTTATCCCGGATATGGTCAGCAGGATCTGGCTCGTCGACCATTGGCCCCGCATTATGCCATAATGTGGCGTAGTGGGATACGAAGAAAACGGAGTTTAATTTTATGTTACCGGACAGTCCAACCATAAACTGCTCTCTATCTACTCTTGTTTGTCTGCTGTTCCAATCAATCCACAGCTGTTGCTGGAAATGTTCATTCTGATATTTAACGAGCATACCTTCGATATTGGGTTGGTAATAACCTATGGTATCGCTCAGTATGGCTTTCGGATAGTCATCGAGGTATTCATGTCGCGGAAACATACCTATTCTGAAGTCAAAGCCGTGGTCTGTATAGTTGTAGTAGGCTACGGGTCTTACCGGCTTAGAGATATGCTTTGTGCCAAATTCGTGAAGATAAGAAACACCGACACGGATGCGATGTATACTATCGACTACTAATCCTATTTCCGGCGTAATACGGGCGCCAAAAATCGTTTGTGGATAGCGGTCGGATGCGCCGTATTCCCTGTTGTCCGCAAAACCGTGAAACCCTACCGAGCCGTCCAATTGTTGAGCGGAGACCTGCTGTGATAAAATACTTATAAAAACAGATATAATGACTTTTTGTGCCGGACAAAAAGTAGATTTCATAAACTTATTCAGACGTAACATATACGGGATATTTTTTACTGTTTCGAGGGCCACTAAAGGGATCGGTACGTAAAGAGAACATGATGAACCTATCGCCGGTATCCTCGGCTGCCCCAATATTTAGTTTGACAGGAACGCGTTGCTTTGACGGAATTTCCAGTGGGTGATAATTTTCCTGGAATTCAAAGAAAGTTCCCTGATCCCATATATATTGTGTATAGCCATATTCGAAGAATAAAGGCCATTTCTGGTCATCATTCGTAAAAGTTATCGTCTCATCGTAAGGATTATAGATTTCCAGTACGACGGGATATTGTCGTCCGATGACCAATGTGTCAGGAACATCGTCACAGGTAATCTCGACTTTCTGATATAGCCGAAGGCTATCCAGTTGGATGGCATACCAATTTCCTTTGAGCGCTGTATGAATCGTATCCTGATCAGGTGTGTCGAACGAATTTGGGCGAACCCATATTACGTCCTTATGACGTATGCTATCTTCGATGGGCCAATAATCGTATTGTGTCTTTCGGTAGGAGCGGCCGTTGTAGGAGAAAGCAGAAGTTGTATGATTATAAAAATTATACGACGAGGCATCTTGAAATCCATTGTCGAAGACAACATGCTTTCCCTGACTAAAGCTATGAAGTTGGTGAGCAAGATCCCGCTGTCCCCAGAAAGCATTTATTCCCGGTGACTGTTGAATAGCCGGAATAGGAATAATCAATACTAATCGTACGATGACAATAAGGCCTGCCGTTGTATAGAGTAAGGTATAGAACCAGCGGGGTATAGCTTGTCGTGCAAGTGCTATATAGCTGATGATAAATAAAGGAAGAAAAGCCAGTAATACCCATTGCGCCTGTACGTAGCTTTTTAATGAGGTCATAAAGAAGAACAGTATAAATCCCCAGAAGATAAATTTGAGAATGCGGATAAACCGATCTCCTTCGCTCTTATAGCTGAAAAACCTGTAATAGACATACCAACCGGTCAACGGGCCAATGACCAATAACAGGCTACTGATATAATCGGTGGTAAACGAAATTTGGTATGCTCTGTTATTTCGCTCGAAGAGGTGGTACTGCAACGACGGATATCCATGTTGTACCTGCCATAAGATGTGGGGCAGGTAAAGTATAACACAGGCGAGCACTATTCCCCAAAAGGAACGACGTGTTAATAGTCGCCACTCGGCCAGCAGCGTAAAAAAGAGAAGCAGAATACCATGGTATTTGCTATATAGGAGTCCCGTAATCGCCAGGGATAGCCAAATGACAGTAGAAATCTGTGTCCGTTCTTCCTGAAGATATTCTTTTAGAAAATAGAGGTATAGTACCGCAAAGAACAGCAGTGGGCTGTCGGGAGAATTGATAAATCCGAATACGTGAAAAATAACAAAGCTGAAGAACAATGTGCTAAAAAGCCATATATTGTCAGCATAGGGTTTGACGATCTTCCAGAGAAAATAAACAGCACCTACATTAGCAAGGATAGTTATGATACGTACACCTATCTCTGCCTGGGATAGCCATGTGCCTATTTTGATAAATACAGCCGCCATAGGTGGATGATCATAATATCCCCAATCCAAAAACCGGCTGTATACCCAATAGTAGGCTTCGTCAACATGAAGCTCCATAAAATATCCCTGAATACAGTTGATGACAAACCAGAACACAAGGAAATGTTGGATTTGGATCTTAAACATTGGTAAAGGTATAGAGATAGTTAAAGGAGAAATTCCATATGGATACAATGCCTATAGCCATCAGTTTGGATATATAAAAATTCCACTTGAGCTTTTCATGAAAAAAATACAATATGGCGTTGTTGATAGCTAAGCCAATCAATGCAATAAAAAAGAATTTGGAAAATTCATTGAATCTGGCTTCTACATCTTGCGTATAGAATGTCCAATAACGATTGAGCAGATAATTGGTTACTGTTGCCGTAATAAAGCCTAACGAGTTGGCAACGTATTTATGTATTCTTAATTTTTCTTTAAAAAACCACGTAATACCAAAGTCAACAACTACTCCCGAAGCTCCAACAATGGAGAACATCAAAAATTTTGTTATTAGTTCTTGGGTTATTTGCATATAATTAAAAAGAGGGTGTCATCACGATGACACCCTCAAAGGTAACGATAAAATCTTAATTATACTTCCAATAACAGTCGGGCAGGATCTTCCAATAGCTGTTTTACACGTACCAAGAAGCTTACCGACTCACGTCCGTCAACGATACGATGGTCGTAGGAAAGTGCGATATACATCATCGGACGAATGACGACCTGTCCGTTCTCCGCTACAGGGCGTTGGACGATGTTATGCATGCCCAGAATAGCCGATTGTGGCGCGTTGATGATCGGCGTAGATAGCATAGATCCGAATACACCACCGTTGGTAATCGTAAATGTACCGCCGGTCATTTCTTCTATTGTCAACTTGTTATCACGCGCTTTTCCAGCCAGCTCTACAATAGATTTTTCGATCTCGTGGAGCGACATGGCGTCCGCGTTACGGATAACAGGGACTACCAATCCTTTTGGTGCCGATACAGCAATAGAAACGTCTGCAAAATCAGAATACACAATTTCGTTTTCATCAATGCGGGCATTCACTGCAGGCCATTCTTTCAGGGCAGTGGTAACTGCTTTTGTAAAGAAGGACATGAATCCTAAACCTACACCGTGTTTTTCTTTGAATGTATCTTTATATTTCGCTCTCAAGTCCATGATAGGCTGCATATTCACTTCGTTGAATGTGGTCAGCATAGCCGTTTCGTTCTTTACCGTTACCAGACGCTTCGCAATGGTTTTACGGAGTGAGCTCATTTTTTCGCGGCGTTCGTTGCGCGCACCTGCAACTTTCACTGTACTTGTAGCAGGTGCTGCCGGTGCTGCAGCTTTCGCTTCTGCCTGAGGAGCGGCCGGCTTGGCTTGTGCTTTTTCGGCATCTTCTTTTGTGATACGACCGTCTTTACCGGTTCCTTTGATGGTAGAAGCGTCGATTCCTTTTTCCCTTAATATTTTAGCAGCAGCGGGTGAGGCTGTACCTGCAGCATACGACTCAGGCGCTTCGCTAGCTTCTTCCTTAGCTGCAGGAGCTGCGGCTGCTTCCTCTTTCACCGTTTCTTTCGCCGGGCTGTCTGTGGCTGCCGGAGCATCTCCATCTTCTATAGTACATACAACCGCACCTATTTCCAGCGTATCACCTTCCTGGGCGATGATGCGAAGGATACCTGCTTTTTCTGCAGGTAATTCAAAAGTAGCTTTATCTGATTCCAGTTCGGCGATGTTCTCGTCCATTTCGACATAATCACCGTCTTCTTTCAGCCATTGTGCAAGGGTAACCTCTGTGATTGATTCTCCGACGGTAGGGACTTTGATTTCTAAGCTCATAATTTTGATGTTTTTTTATTCGATATAGAATGTCTAAAACATTCATCTCTGTTTTTATAGTTCAAATGCTTTATTGACGATTTCTTCCTGTTGAAGAACATGTTTCTTCATGTAGCCTGTCGCCGGGCTTCCACTTTCTACACGAGCAACGACATCTGTAAATTCGACGCCTGTCTTCCGAAGTTTACGGCAGTAATATGGCCAGGCACCCATGTTCTCGTTTTCCTCTTGCACCCAGATGAAATCTGTTGCCTTGCTGTATTTCTTGCGTAAGGTTTCCAGCTGAAGAACCGGTGTCGGGTACAATTGTTCGATACGAACGATAGCCACATCGGTACGCTTGTCGGCTTGCTGCTTCTCCAGCAAATCGTAATAGATTTTCCCTGAACAGAACAGTACCCGTTTTACCGAAGCCGCTTTCACGGAAGTATCATCGATAGTTTCCTGGAAATTGACTTTTGTAAAATCAGCGATTGTAGAAACTACCTTTGGATGACGGAGTAAGCTCTTTGGTGTGAAAACGATCAAAGGCTTACGGAAATCGCGAAGCAACTGGCGGCGTAACAAATGGAAATAGTTGGCAGGTGTTGTACAGTTAGCTACAATCATATTGCCGTTAGCACACAATTCCAAAAAGCGCTCGATGCGCCCTGAAGAGTGTTCGGGACCTTGGCCTTCCATACCATGTGGCAACAACATCACTAGACCATTGGAACGTTTCCATTTGGTCTCCGCACTGCTGAGATACTGATCTACTATAATCTGCGCACCATTGTAGAAGTCCCCGAACTGGGCTTCCCAAACCGTTAGTGATTGAGGATTGGCTAGCGCGTAACCGTATTCAAAGCCTAAAACACCATATTCAGACAAGAGTGAGTTATAGATGTTGAAACGTTCTCCACCATTTACCTGGCTCAGTGGGATATATTTTTCTTCCGAGTCTTCGAGCGTGAGCACGGCATGACGATGAGAAAATGTTCCCCGCTGTACATCTTGACCGGAGATACGTACACGTTTTCCCTCATTCAACAAGGTCGCATAGGCCATCAGTTCACCCATTGCCCAGTCGTATGAATCTTTGGTAATCATAGCTGCCCGATCTTCGAAAAGCTTAGAAATCTTACGGAAGAATTTCTTATCCTTTGGTAATGATGTAATCTGTGTCGCTAGCTCTTTGAATATTTTAGCACTTATCTTGGTATCGGTCGTTTGGAAAATCTCTCCCTTTCGTGCAGGATGTAAGCCTTTCCAGGCTCCGCCGAACATCGGAATCTCATCTTCGATATTCTCGGTAGCTTTGGATGCGTCAAGTTGCGTTTGCAGGTAATCCCTAAATTCTTTTTCTACCTCTTTTGCATAGGAGGCATTAATCGAACCTTCATCGACAAGTTTTTTGGCGTATACATCTTTAGGGTTAGGATGTTTTTCTATTGCTTTATAAAGTAAAGGCTGCGTAAACTTAGGTTCGTCTGCCTCGTTATGTCCAAAACGACGATAACATAGCAAATCAATAAAGACGTCTGTTTTATATTTTTGGCGATATTCTACAGCGAGATTAATAGCATAAACGACAGCTTCAGCGTCATCTCCATTCACATGAAAGACTGGTGAAGACGTGATTTTGGCGACGTCTGTACAGTACGTGCCCGAACGAGCATCTTTATAGTTTGTCGTAAAGCCCACCTGATTATTGATGACGATATGGATAGTACCACCGGTCTTGTAACCATCGAGTTTAGACATCTGTGTTACTTCATATACAACACCCTGTCCTGCAATTGCTGCATCACCATGAATAAGGATAGGTGCGATCTTGGACGAGTCGCCATCGTATTTCATATCTATCTTAGAACGTACTACACCTTCCACGATAGGATCTACAGTTTCTAAATGGGAGGGGTTAGGCGCTAAGGAAAGATGAATGTGATGGCCGGAGTCGGTTGTGATATCCGAGGAATATCCGAGGTGATATTTGACGTCACCTCCAAATCTTAGCTCAGGATCTTCCTCTTTATACATTTTTCCTTCAAACTCCGACAAAATGGTTTTATAGGGCTTGCCCATGACATTTGCCAGCACATTAAGGCGCCCACGATGAGCCATGCCGATCATAAACTCCTGCAGGCCAAGTTCGGCCCCTTTTTCCATAACGGAGTCCAAGGCAGGTATCAGGCTTTCGGCACCTTCTAGTGAAAAGCGTTTTTGCCCGAGAAATTTGGTACCTAAAAAGTTTTCAAAAATAACGGCCCTATTGATTTTTTGTAAGATACGTTTCTTTTGCTCAATCGTATAATCAGGTTTGTTACGATCGGCTTCCATGCGATCCTGCAACCACTTTATTTTTTCAGGGTTGCGGATATATTTAAATTCAGCGCCGATAGACCGACAGTAAGTATCCTCGATCAGTTGACGGATATCACGTAATTTCGCCGGACCTAGTCCCACTTCTATACCCGCATTGAAGACGGTGTCCATATCAGCTTCCGAAAGACCAAAAGTCTCCAGTTCTTTGCCGGGATAGTATTTGCGGCGTTCACGGACGGGGTTAGTGTGTGTAAACAAATGACCACGGTCTCTATAGCCGTGGATCATATTTA
>JBEBVG010000098.1:0-11415 GCA_040392845.1 Sphingobacterium sp.
TGCTGCTTTAAGTAAGTTTATGCTTTTACCTTCTGTCATCTATTTTTTACCTTCTAAAAATCTAGTCTTTACAAAAATATGTTTTTTTACACGCAATTAACAATTAAAATAAGAATATCTTTATTCTTCACTAAACAGCGATTATTCAAATTCAGATTGCAAAATGCGCACAATTTCCTGGATAGTATCCTCCTCTAAATCCGTACGACGAGCGAGCTCATCATAAGATAAAGCTAATACCGCTTTCGCACTGTCAAGACCTACCCGTTTCAACTCATCGATGATCCATCCATCGATTTCGTCTGCAAATTCTTCAATATCCACATCTTCCTCCACTTCATCACTTTCACGGTAGACGTCTATCTCATAACCTGTCAACCTACCTGCCAACTTAATATTATGCCCACCACGTCCTATAGCTAAAGAAACCTGGTCAGGCTTCAAATATACAGCCGCAGTCTTATCATCATCGTCTAACTTGATAGAAGAAATCCGTGCAGGACTCAACGCCCGAGTGATATAAAGAGAAAGATTTGTTGTATAATTAATTACATCGATATTTTCGTTTCGCAATTCACGAACAATTCCATGTATACGTGATCCCTTCATACCAACACATGCTCCTACAGGATCGATACGATCATCGTACGATTCTACGGCAACTTTAGCACGTTCTCCAGGCTCGCGTACAATTTTCTTAATTGTGATCAGACCATCGAATATTTCAGGAACTTCAAGTTCAAACAAACGCTGTAAAAACTCCGGAGCTGTGCGAGATATAATAATCTTAGGATTGCTGTTCAGCATATCTACCTTATGTACAACTGCGCGAATACTATCACCCTTTTTGAAATAATCCGCAGGAATTTGCTCTGTCTTTGGCAAGATCAGTTCATTACCATCTTCATCCAAAACTAAAATTTCCTTTTTCCAGATCTGATATACTTCACCTATCACCAATTCGCCTTCACGGTCTTTATATTTTTTAAACACCTCATCTTTTTCCAATTCCAGGATCTTAGAAACCAGTGTTTGACGAGCAGCTAATATAGCACGACGACCGAAACTTTCTAATGTGATCTGTTCGATATAATCATCCCCTACTTCCAGGTCCGGATCATACTGATGTGCTTCGGCCAACTCAATTTCTAATTCATCATCTTCAGAAAAACCATCTTCCATCACAACACGTGTTCTCCAGATTTCCAAATCCCCGTTATCGGGGTTCACAATGACATCCACATTTTCATCTGTACCAAAACGCTTGCGTATCATACTGCGGAAGACTTCCTCAAGAACCGTAATTACGGTAGGGCGATCGATATTTTTAAACTCTTTGAACTCCTGAAAAGAGTCTATCAAATTTATATTACTGCTCATTTTTACTTAAATGAAATTAAAACTTTTGTTTCTTTTATCGTATTCATAGGAAATTCTACTGTTTTTAATACTGCTTTTTTCCCCTTTTCTTTTATCGTTTGTTCCAATACAAGTTGTGTATCCGTCGCTGATAGTAATCTTCCTTCTTCTTTCCGGCCATCTTCCAGGGTCAATCGAACATTCCGACCAACATTTTTCACATACTGACGCAACAGAAGTAAAGGTGAGTCGATTCCCGGAGAAGAAACCTCCAAACGATAGGCTCGATCGATTACATTCTCCTCTTCCAAATGAAACCCAACATGCCTGCTTACCGCTACACAATCCTCAATCGAAATACCTTTGTCGCCGTCCAATAATATTTCCAAAATGCCGTTATTATGCATTTTGATACGCACAACGAACAAATCTTCGCGATCTGCTATCTTTTCCTCTACTAATTCTTTAACTCTTTGCTCAATCTGCATATTTAAAATTGAATTAAAAAAGGGGGCACACGTTGCCCCCTTCCTTTCAGAATATTACAAAATTATAATTTTTTTTTTATATATGGAAATATGATGCTATTTTTTATTGTCGACCACCGCATTAATCGTTTTTTGCATCTGCGCCATCATTGCAGTCAATCCTTCCATAGTAGGCTCTGCAGCGGGCTCGGGAAATTCGGTGGAAATAAAAGCTTTTGCTCTCCAAACCTCCAAAATATCCACAGCCTCTACCCAATAAGGTTCATATACTTTGTTGTCAGAAACTAGTTTCAAACCTTTGTCTTCTTTAAATTTAGCACCTATACGTTTATATACAATGCCTTCATCTTTTGAAATAATAACATACGTCTGTCCCGACTTGATATCGTGCCAGTTCTCTACGTATTCGCCTATAATAATACTACCTGAAGGTAAAGGTAACATCGAATCACCCTTAATCTCGAAAGCACGATAAGTTCCCTGACTAAATATTGGCAGATTAAACCGGGGAAGCTCTTTTACATATTCCGGATCAGCATAACCATTCAAATAACCTGCACTGGCTTTTACAGGAACAAGTTCAATATTCTCTCGATCCTCCTGATCTACTGTAATACTCAAGACGCGTAGATTAGATGCATTGCTTTTAGGTACAGGTCTCCACTTTTCATCAATTATATCATTCGCCAACTCATCCATGGATAACTCATAATAATCTGCTATTTTTTTTAGCAGCTCATACTTAGGCTCGGCTCTATTTTCCTCGTAAGCACCAACGGAGGCACGCTTTATCTCCATGATATCAGCAAACTGCTGTTGCGTTAGATTATTCTTCTTACGTAAGAACCGAAGATTAGCGGAAATATTTGACATATTTTTTCAATTTAATTTGTAAATACTAATATTATTAGTAATATTGTGCCAATAAAATTAGTAAATATTTTTTTCATGACCAAATATTTTAGTAACATATGAAAAAACATATCATTTATTTTGCAACAGACGCCAACAGGATAAATATCGAAGTCGGGTACTGTACCAACATTTTAGACATCAAATTTAATAGAATTGTCTATACAGAAGAGTTCCGTTCTTTTGATGAAGCACAAAAAAGAAAATTAACCCTTCATACCTATACCCACATGATGAAGGAACGTCTTATCCGCAAATATAACCCCAACTGGTTAAACATAGTCAGGACACCCCTTATATTGGATACGCCTAAAAAAATCGTTGCCTACGCTTTTTAAACGCAGGCAACGACCTTAACAACCTCAACATATATCGCATATGTAGAAGTTAGACTACCAACCCGGTGCAAAGTTTAACCCAAATGTTCCAAATTTAGCTCTTGTGCTATTGAAAGGAATTGCGTAGTAAGGCTCCAGGATCATTGCGCCAAACAGATTGATGCGTAATGAAACTCCCGCACTAAACACCGGCATACGTAAATTTTGGGGATAAACCATAACTGGATCGCCAACCTCATCAAATACAGGATTGCCATTCGTATCTTTTGCCTGAACCTTGTCACCTTCTGTTTTATCCCACTTGATGATGTCTCCATCGGTCCAGGCTAAACCGCCATCAATAAAGAAATTCAGATCTGAGAAAAGAAATCCCGATTTCACAACGGCCAGTTTTTCCGGCCCCGTAAAAGGTAAACGTATCTCAAAATTGGCAATTGCCATACGTGATCCCATGAGATCGGTATAGGACAGTTTCCCCGAATTATCAAAATTATTGGTTTCAAAGCCTCTGATCATATAGGGATATCCAATATACAACGGGTATAAAGCAGCTTCATCTTTACCCATACGCATATAAGAATAAATACGTCCGGCTACAGTAATTGGCTTATACCGATTATATTTTCTTAAATCAATATTTGCAGCGGAGAAGTTATAATCCCCAAAATACTGCTCTGCTCCTACACGGTATCTGAATCCTTGCAAAGGGGCTGCAATTCCAAACACAGCATTGTCTCCAACAAAACCTGCATTGAGCTGTTGTATGGTAAATGGATCTAATCTTCCAAAAATACTAACACTAGCTGCATCTTCGTTAGACACACGCTGGCGATCTCCATAACCGTAATAATAACTTTGTCGCCATTTGTCGACACGGAATCCGTACCGGGAAACAGCTCCTCCAACTTCAACGCGGTGGCTTCGATTGAAAGGATAGGCGACAAAAGCCTCTGCCTGCGTCTGAAACTGTCGAATAATATAAGTATTGATCGCCAACTCGTCTCCGTAGCCGAAATTCTCCGTGGCATATGTGCTGAAGCCCGTCATATACGGAATATGAGAAATAGCACCACCCCAGTTTAGCCGGCTTCTTTGGTTAATATAAGCAACCTGACCTCCAAAATCATAAATTTCACCATTGATATTCAGCGCAGCAAAAATCTGATTGTACCCCAATATATCTGAAAACATCCCTTGAATGCCACTGGATATACCTGCCCCATAACGAGAACCTACCGACATACCCACACCGCTATTGGCCAGATAATCTAATTTAAATTTCGGTCGATAAGCAATGTTAGTAATCTGATTATCCCCTATCCTTTCAAAGACATTGAAGTTACGCAGGTTCGTATTAACGACGTTGACCCCTCTGTTGACATTCGGTGGCAGCATGGCCGCATCAAAATCCGACATTGAGGCATCTACGATTTCTGGCGTAAACTCTGAGCTTTTCGCTTTATAGATCGTATATTGATTTTTCTTAAAATACGAGTAGACGATTTCATCATCATTCGATATACTCATTGCAGGCGAGTATTCAGTAATACCACTGATGCCCGTAAAATAGTCCGTCAACCGCTCTACAGTACCCGTAGCCAAGGTATAACGATACATGTTACGGAAACCATCTCCATTTGATAAAAAGTAAACCTGGCTACCATCGGATGAAAAATGTGGATTTAAATTATTTGCTCCGGGAAAAATGGGTAGATTATTAATTTCTTTCGTAGCCACGTCAATGACTGCAAGACTCATCGGAATATCCACCGATCTTGAATCAGATTGTAAAGCTACACGATCCGTACTGAACACAATGAAACGCCCGTCTCTGGAAAAACTGGGCTGAAAGTCCGAATACATATCGTTGGTCAACTGATTTAATACCTTTGTTTTTAAGTTATAGATATAAATATCACTATATCCTCTTTTTAAACCAGAAAACGCGACATTATCCCCATCTGGAGCCCAGGTAATATTTGTAAACTCCACAATATCTCCCATAGCTTCTACAAACAATGTTTTGCCACTCTCCACGTCGAGCACCATAAGCTTGTTTTTACCGTCACTAAAGACAGAAAATGCAAATTTCTTACTGTCAGGAGAAAATGATCCTGCGGATTCCAGAAAGCTAAACTCATCAATATCTTTGTTGGTCAGCCGGCTTCCCAGCTTACGTATCACCTTTCCCGAATGTGCATCTGCCAAATAGAGATCAATGCTAAAGAGATCTTGCTCCGACAAATAAACGATATACTTGCCATCGGGAGAGATAGTAGGCGAAACATTCATTCTTCCTGCATTGGATGCATTGATTAAAGACATTCCTATCGGCCGGGAAGTTGTATCTTTATTCAGACTACGGTAGGTATTTTCCATGGTATTTTTCCAGAGCGTAGACATCGTCTGTGCATCGTAGCCAAAAACACGCCGCATAGCATATTCATAACCATATTTAGCAGTTTCTATAAACAATGGCATGATAACCGTATCGCCGTAAGTAGAACCAATAAACGACCAAAAAGCCTGACCATATCGGTAAGGAAAATAATTATATGACTCTTCGGTCAACTGTTTAAGACTTGGGATATCCTGGTTGACATAAGCATCCCGCATCCACATCGACGTGAAAGCATCCTTTTTACCAATCGAGAAATACTCTGCCATACCTTCCACCATCCAGAGAGGAATATTGGCAATATTTTCTAACCGAGTCGAATCACCGCCTTCTATCAAAACTCTATATTGGAAAGCGTGTACCAGTTCATGTCCCAACACGTGTCTTGTCTGTTGGTTAATCTGCATGATCGGCATGACAACACGCTGTTTGAAAGCTTCCGTAACACCACCTGTCCCGACACTTATTTCGCCTGAAATCGCCGTAGTCTGTTGGAATTCCGGGTGGTTATTATACACAATGATCGGGTTCTTCCGCGCAAATGTATCCTGAAACACTTGTTGATGGAGTTCATACCACACCTCACTTTCTTTGGCCAACCATCTTACCAGCGTATCGTTATCTGAATAATAGTAAAGGTTGAAATGTGGTGTATCATACACTTTAAAATCGAGTTTCTTATACCGCATCTTATTTTGACCAAAATATTGCGCATAAGTCGTTTGATTAATCAGAACACACATCCCGACTAAAATCAAAAACCTTCCCCCCAATATATTTACAATCTTCATATTCATTTTTCCTATAATAACACTTCTATTTTATCTTCTGTTTGTTCAGGATTCACAATGACCGGCCTGACTTGTGGCAAATCGGGAAGCTTCAATTCGGGGCTTCCCGGCCCCATATCCCCATTATCATCGGTCGTATCAGGTTGTACCTGTATTCTCGGACTCGGACATTTATAAGACTTCTTGATCTCAACTGTAGATTCAGGAAACCTGCCAAATGTTACCCCCAATTCAGGATGTTTATACAACTCTTCCATAAATAGCGCATATATAGGCAGTGCCGTTTTAGATCCCTCACCCGTAGCTGAATTTTTAAAATGTATACTTTGCTCATCACAGCCTACCCATACACCAGCTACAAGATCTTTTGTTAATCCCATATACCAACCGTCAACATAATCGGAAGATGTACCTGTCTTCCCGCCTATTTCATTATTCTCTTTGAAAAGATTCCATTCCCATAACGCCTGAGAAGTACCATTAGGCTCTTCTACTGTACCGCGGAGCATATATGTCATCAACCACGCGTTCTCCGGATCAATAACTTGTTTTGATTCGGATTCGAATGAGGCAATAATGTTACCCTCCATATCCAATATCTTAGATACTAATACCGGTTCTACGCGCTTACCCTGATTCATAAAAGTTCCGTATGCTTTCACCATTTCAAATACCGAAACATCATTCGAACCTAATCCTACCGAAGGTACGGATTCTAGTTTACTATCAATACCACATTTATAAGCTGCGTCTACGACTTTATCCCATCCAACCGCCTCCGTCACCTGAGCCGTAATCGAATTGAGTGATCGTGCCATTGCCCAACGTAAAGACATATCCTGGTAAGAAAAGGTCCAATCGGCGTTCTTTGGCTCCCAAACCTCATGTTCGCCCTTCTTGTTAACAAACTCAATCTTAATAGGTTTATCTACAAATTTATCACATGGGCTCATTCCTGCTTCCAATGCTGCCAGATATGCAAAAGGTTTGAATGTAGAGCCCGCCTGTCGCTTAGCCTGATTCACATGATCAAATTTATAATAATGGTGATTTATACCTCCAATCCACACCTTGATCCCGCCAGAATAGGGATCCATAGCCATCATTCCCGTATTCAACATCGTAATATAATGTTTTAATGAATCCATGGTTGAATAGTTTTCCTTTTTCAATCCGTCCCAGGTAAATACTTCCATATCTTTTTTAACACGCAGGGCAGCAAAGACACTATCTTCCACACCATTAAATTTTTTCATTAACTCTTGATAGATGGGCAATTTGCGTGCATGATTTTCTAAGAAATCAGGTATAACTTTCCCTTCTTTATCACGCCAGGGTTCTTCATTTCCCCACGCATTATTCAAACGGCGCTGAAGATCTTTCATTTTACGTCCCATAACTTCCTCTGCAATCTTTTGCATTCTCGAATCTATCGTCGTATATATCTTTAGCCCCGATTTGTAGATATCTATTTCGTTATCCTGGCTCCACTTATCCAACCACCGCTCTACCGCTGTCCTTAAATACGAATCATTCGCATCGGTTGCCTCCTGGTAATTTAAGTCTAATTTTAACGAATCTTTTGACAACACCGCTACTTGATCCTTATCCAAATAACCTGCCTTTTCCATTTGCCCTAAGACCACATTACGACGTTGAAATGCATTCTTAGGATTTCGAATAGGATTGTACATCGTCGTCCCTTTCAACATACCAATTAAGATTGCACTTTCATTAACAGTCAATGTACTGGGCAATTTATTGAAATATCGCAAAGAAGCAGATTTGATCCCATAAGCGTTATTACTGAACGAGACTGTATTCAGGTACATCGTAATAATATCATTTTTGGTATACCTGCTTTCTAATTTAAAAGCTGTCATCCATTCTTTGTATTTCGTCACTAAAATACGGATACCCGGAATTTTACTTAGATAGCCTTGGGAGTGTGCATATCGTGTGCGGTATAAATTCTTTGCCAATTGTTGGGTTATCGTACTTGCTCCACGAGGGTCCCCTTTTATGGTCGATACAGCGCCTGCTATCAGTCCAAAAAAATCCACCCCCGAATGCTCATAAAAACGAATATCTTCGGTTGCAATAAGTGCTTGCAAAACGTGTGGAGAAATGCTATCATAAGGCACCGGATCCCTATCTTCTTCAAAATATCGACCAATTAGCACAGAATCTGCAGTATATACTTCTGAAGCGACATTAAGTGTAGGTAACACAATATCTTTCTTCGTCGGCGAGTAGCCAAATAAGCCTAAAAAATTAAGTTGTACGGCACAGGTAATGAGGACAGCACTATAGATCAATATCAATAGATACCGTAAAAACTTATTTTTAACACGTCTAAACATACGGTAAATATGAATAAAATGTTTCGAAAAACGATGAACAAATCATGCAATTAAATCCTCGGAAAATAAAATTAACGATTTTTAACGTAAGTTAATAATCCACCGAATTCCATCATAAACAAAATATCTTTCGCTGACAAAGTATTATTCATTATTTTTACCATTGGAAACAATGGTATCATGCTAAAACAGACATTACAACAAAAATTATTACAAAAATTATCTCCCCAGCAGATCCAATTTATCAAGCTGTTGCAGGTGCCTACCACCTCGCTGGATACCCGAATCAAAGAAGAGCTGGAAGAAAATCCCGCTTTGGAAGATAGTAGTTTGACCAACTTATCTGATCCGGTCGAGGAATATCCTGATAATGACATGGAGGAGGACTTCTCCTCTTCCGAAGATTCGTTTGACGAAGAATTCAGTGTGGAAGAATACATACAGGAAGACGATTTTAAAGATTACGGTGGGAACTATAGTAATGATGACGAGGAACAACAAAAAGAAATTCCTATCGCCATCCAAGACTCTTTTTTTGAAAAATTACAAAATCAATTAGATCTGCTTGCATTAAATGATAAAAAATACCTCATCGGCAACCAAATAATAGGAAGTCTCGATGACGACGGCTACCTGCGAAGACCTATTCTATCTCTCATTGACGACCTGGCTTTCTCCCAAAATGTAATGGCTGAAGAAAGTGAAGTAGAAGAAATGCTGACCGTCATCCAGGAGTTCGAACCTGCAGGTATTGGTGCCCGGGATCTACAGGAATGTCTCCTAATCCAGCTACGGAAGAAAGATCAAACAAATCCCATTATCACAAAAGCAATTGAAGTTGTTCAAAATCATCTGGATGAATTCACGAAGAAACACTACGACAAAATAGAAAAACAGCTTAGCGTTGATTCGGCAGAACTGAAAGAGATTATCAACGAAATATTAAAATTGAATCCCAAGCCTGGAGATTCAGGTGCTGTAGCGGGTAAGCAACTGCATGTTATTCCTGATTTTCATATTACCAACAATGATGGAAAGCTGCTCCTTACCCTCAATAGCCGTAATGCACCGGAGCTTCGTGTATCACGCTCTTATCAAGGTATGTTTGAGCATTACGAAAAAGCCGAAAAGACAGACAAAAAAATGAAAGAGGCTGTCCAGTTTGTCAAACAGAAACTTGATTCGGCTAAGTGGTTTATTGATGCTATTAAGCAGCGTCAACAGACATTGCTCAAAACAATGAATGCCATCATGGAATTTCAATACGATTACTTCCTAACGGGTGACGATCGTATGCTAAAACCGATGATTCTGAAAGATATAGCCGATAGAATAGATATGGATATTTCGACGGTATCCCGTGTAGCTAATTCCAAATATGTGCAAACTGACTTCGGAACTTTTCTACTGAAGTCATTCTTTTCGGAGGCTATACAGACCGAGACGGGCGAGGAAGTATCCAATAAAGAAGTTAAGAAAATTCTGGAAGAATGTATCGCGAACGAGAATAAGAAAAAACCCTTGGCAGACGAAAAACTTACAGAAATATTAAAAGAAAAAGGTTATAATATCGCACGCCGCACGGTCGCAAAATACAGGGAAGCTTTGAATATTCCTGTTGCGAGATTACGGAAGGAGCTTTAGTATAACCGTATTCTTATATGTATTTACATCAATTCTTTACGTCTTTGATAGCGTTGTGCAATAATAGTCACGACAAAAATCTGAAAAGCATGAAACAACATGATCGGTAAAAAATATAACCCTGCGTGTGGATTATTGACAAATAAGAATTTTCCAAAGACACTTCCATGCGTCAACGATTTCTTAGATCCGCAAAACAAGGCCGTTATCTGATCAGATACGGTAAATCTAAAAACATATTTTACCAGGAGCCAAATTATTACATATACTAAAAAGAAAAAGAAGATTACACCCACAAAAATCCATATCAAGTAAGAAGTACTTACCTGATCAAACACTCCGCTTACAAACGATTCGGCAAAACTGCTGTACACAATCAAAAGTATGACGGATTTATCAAACATAGATAGGGATTTACTGTGCCTATTAGCCCAAGGCCCAAAATAGCGTTGTAACAGCAGGCCCAAGATGACTGGAATAATAATTTCGCGAATCAAGCCCCAATATATATCCATAAATACATTTTCTGTATGAAAATCCAGGAAGAGGCTCATCCATAACGGCGTCACGATGACACCTATTAAACCAGAAATACTGGCATTGAAAATAGCCGCAGGAACATTTCCTCGCGCGATGGAGACCATGACTACTGATGAAGAAACCGTCGAGGGTAAGACAGCCAAGAAGAAAAAAGAGAGCCAGTAATGTTCCTGTTCCGGATTTTCCACCAAGAATCGAAATGGCAGTAAAATTAAAGGAAACAATAGAAATGTTGCACATTGTATAACAACATGAAGTTTCCAGTTGCTCAATCCTGACTTTATCGCTAAAAAACTAAGTTTCAACCCATAAAAAAAGAAAATCAACGACACCCCCGCCCCTGTTAGCAGCGTTATCAACTGCCCGTTTTGATAGATAAATCCCTGCGGAAACAGATACGCTATGCCTATACTTACAAATAAAGCAACTATAAAACCATCGAATTTCATAAGATGATATTAAATAAAAATCTGAATATAACACAAAAAACTAATCAAATTTTTGCTCTTGCGAATAAAGTAATATATATATATTTGCAGTACCATGAGCACAACATCTTTTTTATCAAACAGGATCAATAAT
>JBEBVG010000099.1:0-11395 GCA_040392845.1 Sphingobacterium sp.
AAAATTATTTCCAGATTTATCAGCCCCCACACAAAAACCGGCCCTCAAACATCTTGCCGCCCCCTTGCGGAGCGAGCACAAAGGTAGAAAATTTAAACAACTTTTCAAGCCATTTGAAAAGTAATTTACGCACATATCTGTAACTAGCTAATAACTTGAAAGATAATTTTAACAGACAATGATCCTGTTATCTCTTAAATACCCATTTTTTTTGCAAGGTAAAGTTAAAACCTAGAGAAACGACTAATTCTACGATCAATTTAGAGAGTATAAAATGCCAATTCCAGACATCAACAAAAAAATAAATACCTATTGATTTTAAGATAATACTTCCCATCACAACAAGAACAAATTTCCATAACTGGCTTTCTATCGATTGTTCTGTATTATTAAATGACCAATATCGATTGATTGTAAAATTGACCACGGCTCCTAAACTACCACTTATCGCATTAGAAAAGGGAGCCGAAATTACTAATATCTTATAGCAAAACGAGTAAATCCCAAGATCGGATAACCCTCCGATAAATGCCGACAATTGGGCTCTTAAGAATTCTCTCAGCTTGAATGACATCACTTTATCTCTTCAGCATATTGCTTTGCTAATTTTTCTTCCTTGTCTTTTGAATCACCTAAGACTAACAGCTTTTTCGTATCCACAATATTGATTCCAAACAATACAATGCATATTCCTAACACACTGTAATCAAGGGAACCCTTCAACACCACCTCTAGTAAAAGCACCAGACAAATAATTACGCGAATCTCAGTGGGACCCAATAAGCCTGCATCTATCGTATATTTATCAGTTATTCTATAACGTAGCTGAGAAATAATCATTGCCCAACCATATAAAGCAACTAAAGTAAATCCTAGGTATTTAAAATCTCCCACTGTATACAAGATATATCCCAGTCCAATAAACACAGTGCTTATCCAATCCATCACAATATCTAATGCAAAACCGTACCACTTACGTGACTTATTACGATAATACGCTATGCGACCATCCAGTGAATCACCAAACCATTGTACAAAAAAACCTGGGATGGCTAATAATAATAAATCCCGATCTACATATTCTGCCAATAAAAAACTGACCAGGATCATCAATGATCCAAAAAAACCTATTGCAGTAAGTCCATCAGAAGATATCCAATTTGGAATCTTTGGCACCAAATAGGAAATCAATTTCTGCTCTGGTCTGCTTAATATATTTGTACGTTTTCTGTCTAGAAATAATTTTTTATTAATTCGCTGTCTGCTCATCACATCCTAAATTTAAAGCCAATTGTTCTCTTTGTACCACAACAAAGTCTCTTTCAAACCTTTTTCCAAATCATATGAAGGACTAAAGCCGAGTATATCCTTAGCTTTAGAAATATCACATCCCCAATTTTCAGCAGTCAACTCCTTTATACGTTCCGGATAGATAACAGGAGTTTTCAAAGAGTTTTTGTATAATCGTTGTGAGATGTTGGCCACTGCTTTTACCAATCCTAACGGCACATGCACGCGCCACATTTTCTTTCGAAAAACCTCCCTAAATACCTCAGACATCTTATAGCGTGAGTACACCTCTCCATCTGTAATATTATAAAACTGTAACCCCTCTTGCGGATGTATGCATCCCTGCAATAACACATCTACGAGATCTTTCACGTAGATAAAACTCAACCATTGTGGTTTACCGCCGATATAAAGATCCAGTCCTCTATTCATCGTCTCAAAAACAAGAAATATATCCTTTTCACGAGGACCGTAGACAGCCGTAGGTCTAAATACTGAAATAGCTTTATCACTGAATTTTTCACGGATCATCATCTCCGCAGCATGCTTGCTCCTTCCATAAACAGTTAATGGACGATACGGTGTCCTTTCGTCCATCAATACACTTGCCTGATAATCTGTGGGACCTAAAGCAGCCAAGCTACTTACATAAGATACTCTTTCTAAGGGTGCCTGAGCATTAAAGGCGGCATGTAAGATACGCTCTGTATACCCCACATTGACATCTAGCATGCTCTTTTCATCCTTCGCTTTCGTCAATGCCGCGGCATGAATAATGTAATGGTACTGCTCTTTTTCAAATACGCGCTGTAAGGCTTCCGCATCAGTAAGATCAAGGTATACAAATTTATCTACAACCGGAGTAATAGCCTTAATATTACTAGTCGTCCTAACCGCAGCATGTACTTCCAATCCTCTCTCCTTTGCCGCTATGACAAGATGATATCCTATGAAACCGCTTGCCCCTGTAATGAGTATTTTTTTCATCAGAGCATAATTTGTATTTTAATGGAGAGAAGTTACCTAATAGCTTTTTCAAAAAGCCGATAACGCTTGTAGAAATCCGCATTAATCTGTTCAATCGCATGGTTCATGAGATAGTTGTCATCCAACATCCACGAGCATTCAGCTTCTTTTATACCAGAAGGTGTGGCATTCCGGATAAGATGACCATACAAGCAAGCCTCTATTCCCATTTTCCTGTAGTTCTCCAGTACACCCAACATCAACACCCGTAATGATTTTATCTTTTTCTTGCCAAATAACAACTTGAAAATCCCGGTAGGCAACAGCCTTCCCCTCTTTATTTTAATCAATACTTCATTTATGTTGGGAATACCTACGACAAAACCAACGATCTCATCTCCCTTCTCTGCCAAGATGCAGTACTTGGGATCCACAATCATTTTTAAGTCTTTTGCCGTAAAATTGAATTCTTCATCTGTCATAGGCACAAAACCTAAATTCTTGTCCCAGGCTTTGTTATATACCGCCTTGATCTTTGCAGCTTCATTTTTAAAATCTTTAAGATTGATCTCACGTAAGCTTATTCCCGAACGCTTCAATCGTGCCTCTAACTTATCCAACAACAATACCGAACGTCGGCTGGCTGTATCTGTAGTTGTCAAATAAGCACGGAGATCAACTTTCTTCGAGAAACTGAAACCTGTAATAAGGTCTTGATAATAAGGGTAATTATAAGGCATCATTGCCATCGGAGGACGATCAAACCCTTCCACTAATAATCCACATGTATCATTTGTCGTTAGGTTTATAGGCCCCACTACCCTATCTCCTCCTTTGTTTTTAATCCAATCTTCCGCTGCGGAAAGTAACTTGTCGGCCACCTCCTGATCATTGATACAATCAAAGAAGCCAAACTGTCCTTCCTGAACTTTATTAAAAGTGTTATGATTGACGTTCCAAATAGCTGCGATACGCCCAACGATGTTCCCGTCGCGATATGCTAAGAAAAGTTGAGCCGTAGAGTGTTTGTAAAATGGATGCTTTGACGGATTTAGCAAGTCTTCCTGTCCCAAAAATAATTCCGGGACATAATTAGGATCATTCTGATACAAATCGTGCGGAAAATCAATAAACTTTGCTCTCTGCTGTTTTGTTTCTACAGGTATGATCGTAATCATTTTTTTATGTTTTATGGTTAAATGGCCGCTCTTTCTATTTCTAAGGATTGGAACACTCTTGTCATCTTCTCAACAGCTTCTTCTATCTGTGCGAAAGAATGTGTCGCCATTAGTGAAAAGCGTATCAATGACTCTTCCGCAGGCACAGCCGGAGCTACTACCGGGTTTACAAACACACCATATTCCTGAAGTTTCTTTGTCACAACGTATGTCTTTTCATTATTACGAACAAAGATAGGTAGAATCGGACTTTCTGTGGCACCCAAATCAAACCCGCTTTCCAACAACAGTTTTTTGGCATAATTTGTATTTGCCCACAGGCGTTCGATATGCTCTGGTTCTGTACGAATAATCTCTAACGCTTTTAATGTCGAAGCTACCGATGACGGTGTCATACTCGCACTAAACATTAAAGACCGTGCTCTATGTTTTAAAAATTCAATCGTATCTTTATCAGCAGCGACAAATCCACCTAATGAAGCCAAAGACTTACTAAATGTTCCCATAATGAGATCAACCTTCTCTGTAAGTCCAAAATGGCTGCCGGTACCTGCGCCTTGCACCCCAATTACACCGAGGCTGTGTGCATCATCACATAGGATCGCTGCGTCAAATTCTTCAGCTACCTGTACGAGTTCCGGCAGCTTGACAATATCACCCTCCATCGAGAATATCCCATCTGTAGCAATCAATTTAAAGCTATCTTCTGGAAGTCTACTAATTTTCGACCGCAAATCCTCCATATCGTTGTGAGCATATTTAATCACCTTAGAGAAGGACAGACGGCTACCGTCAATGATAGAAGCATGATCACGCTCATCCAATAAGATGTAATCATTACGGCCAGTAAGACAGGAAAGCGGCCCTAAATTAGACTGAAACCCGGTACTAAATAAAATAGCAGCTTCTTTACCTACATAATCTGCCAATTGTTCTTCGAGCTCGACATGGATGTCCAATGTACCATTCAGAAATCTAGATCCGGCACAACCCGTCCCGTATTTGGATAAAGCCTTTTGTGAAGCTTCTATAATCCGTGCGTCTGTCGTTAACCCTAAATAGGAATTCGAACCAAACATTAAAACCCGCTTTCCATCAATTTGTACCTCGGTATCCTGCCTAGATTGGATAGGCCTAAAATATGCGTACAAATCGCTGGACTTGATTGGCTCAAGTTCTTTCTCCAAGAACCTGGATGTTATTTCGCTTAACTTTCCCTTGCTCATACAGGCATTTATTTTTGTTGTAAAAACACTTCCTACTTTTTGACTTTAAATCCACAAACGTCAAAAAAGACAACACGACTTTCTACGCATTTTTCCAAAATCACTTATTGAAAAATAGCAATATGTCTTGATCTTTGTCCGTTTTAATACATTTTGTTTATTAAAAGCCGTGCAAACATACAAAAACTTCAACTTATTTATTGTAATAGAAAACACATATAAATCTCATAAAGTTAAATTATTGTTAATGAAACTGCAATAGTAGATCAACTTTATAAATAGACGTAATCTAAAATGTTTAACTTTGTTTGCACAAATATAGGTTATATGGCGTTGGCTAAGCAAATTAATATAAAAAACAAACGAGCATCTTTCGAATACCATATTTTAGATACATATACGGCTGGCATCCAACTTTTGGGTACGGAAATCAAGTCCATACGTGAAGGAAAAGCCAATATTAATGACAGCTTCTGTGCCTTTTTTGAAGATGGGCTATATATTCGTAACATGCATATCGCAGAGTATTCTTTTGGTTCTTTTTACAATCACGAAGCAAAACGAGATCGAAAATTACTATTGACAAAAAAAGAGCTCAAAAAGCTGAAAGAAAAAGGTGAAGAAAAGGGGTTTACCATCGTGCCGCTGAAAATATTTATCAGCGAGCGTGGCTTTGCGAAGGTAGATATCGCTTTGGCGCAGGGCAAGAAAGATTTTGACAAACGGGAGACCATCAAAGAAAGAGAGTCTAAACGGGAGCTGGATAGAGTGATGAAACGCTAATCAACGTGGTCAGCACGCAGTCCGCCCACATCTATGCCTATGCCTTTCAACAGCATCGATGCATTGAAAACCGTACATTTACCGTCTTTGAGTTTATAATCGAATAACATCTCTCCGTCAATAACCTGAATATCAAAATGAAAATTTTTGATCAGCGTAGGATACTCATCTTCCAAAGATGCCAGTTGTAAATCATGGGTAGCTACCATTCCCTTTCCCTCCATTTCTATCAATTTTTTGATAATAGCTTTAGACCCTAAATATTTATCCACAGAATTTGTTCCCCGCAACATTTCATCTATTAAGAAAAAACTATCGTCAGTTACCTCTATTGTGCCCAGAATAAACTTCATTCGATCGATCTCAGCCTTAAATGTGGAAGTGCTTTCACTGAGATTATCTTTAATGCGCATATAGGTCACAAGACGATATATGGGCAATTGTAATTTCGTAGCACAGACTACCGCACCTGCATAGGCCAGCACAGCATTAAGCCCTACCGTACGTAAAAACGTGCTCTTTCCGGCCATGTTAGATCCTGTTATCAATGCTATCTGATGTCGTCCGGCGTCATAATTGTTTGCAACGGCTTTATCGTCTCTAATCAGCGGATGATTAAGTTCCTCCGCATATATTCTCTGCGAAGATACGTCCTCTAATAGAACAGGTTTACTCCAGGTGGGATGATTACGCTGCAATGTTGCCAAGCTTACCAATGCTTCTACATCAGCTATAGTATCAAAACTGTCGAGTACATTATCGCCATAATCTTTCCTCCATTCTATTATGGCAAGCACCTGCCTGAAGTCCCAAAGGAATATCATATTTAATACTGCTCCTACCAAAAGATTATTACGTGCATCCAGCTTATCGATCAGTATTCCCAATTCTTTAAAAGCGCCTGACAATACACCTGCATTCTTCGTATGCAATCTTTTCTGTAAATCCATAGTCAACTCCGCATCGAACTTTTCGCTCTCCATCATCTTTATTGCATCCGAATAAGCAATCAACGTATTTCCGATTTTATCGATACGATTGGAAAAAAAACTCACCTTACCCCCAAGCGCCATAGTCCATAACAGGTGACATACACACAAACCTGCTATATATCCCCAAATGGGATAAAAGAAAATAGAAACCAACAGCAAAGCCATCACCAGGAATGGTGCGAAGGGAACATATAATCGCATAAATGCATTTCCAAATTTCAATCCTCCTTCTTTCAGATAATTGGACAAAAAAGACTTAATATTGGCTTTTTGCTTTAGATTAAAAAGAAGTTTCGATTGAAACTCCTGACACCACTCTATTTTTTTGGATAGCTCGTCAGCTGCTAATTGTCTTTTTTCCACCACTCCCTTTGGGGAAGAGGAAAGAAACCAGGTCGCCAGTCGCACCACACCATCGGAGGTTGCCGTCCGATTTACTTTTTCAAACAATGAGGACGCTCCAAAAACGTCAAGATCCGATACATAAGGATGCTTGGAATCGTCAAACTGGCTCCCATTTTCATACATATTATCTCCACCGTCCATCAGCGTAATTTCATTCTGGTTCACCCGGAGCATAGACTTTTTGGCATGAAGCTGCTTTTCCAAAACACTCTGTCTTCTTACCAAGGCAACAAAACCGAGTATAATGGCGAATACTGCACCTATTAAAATCCAGATATTATTCCATTGAAATACTTGAAAAAGGAAAGCTCCACCAACAACAATCGTGATAAGACGGAATATACTATTCCTGTTTATTCTCTTTTCCAGGACAGAAATATCTTCCGCTGTAAGACGGATGTTATTATTATAAATATCTCTCATAATTATCACTTGTGCGCACTACCATGCTTTATCACCCACTAAAGGGACAAATCGAAAAGTATCTAACTCTATACGTTCAAAATCATTTTCTCCGACGCGAAGGATCGTCACCATTTTCTGTTCTTTTTCATCCCCTACGGGGATTACCAACAGCCCACCCAACTTCAACTGGCTCAACATCACTTCCGGCACAAAAGGAGCGCCCGCCGTAACGATGATTTTATCATATGGGGCATGTTCGGGAATACCTTTAGAGCCGTCACCCAAAAAAAAATTAGGTTTATATCCCATATAAGGAAGTACAATCATCGCCCTATTGTATAAAGCTTCCTGTCTTTCAATGGTAAACACTTCCGCACCCAACTCAAGCAATATACAAGTCTGATATCCCGAACCTGTTCCGATTTCTAATATACAGTCACCTTTTTTTACGTGCAGCAATTCCGATTGATAAGCCACGGTATACGGTTGAGAGATCGTCTGCCCATCTCCAATGGGAAATGCAATATCACGATAAGCTTGATTCCAAAATGTCTCGTCGAAGAAAAAGTGACGAGGAACCTTCCCTATTGCTTTCAAGACACTTTTGTCTTGGATACCGCGCTTCTCCAGATGACGAACCAACTGTTTCCTCGCGCCCTTCTCTCTGTAGTTATCGACAAATTTGTAGGCCATTATTCCCCAAAAATACCATTGTTAACGCAGATTTGCACGGACTATGTACAAAATTTCTCGATTTTATTTTGCATATGTGTAAGCCTATCTTTAATTTCGGATATGAAAAAAATCATTCTATCATTAACCATCATCACTTTCTTTTTTACGAACATATCTGCTCAACAATCAGATGATGATGGTATTTTAAAGGTATTGGCTATAGGAAATAGCTTCTCGGACGACGCCGTTGAGCATTTTCTTTACGATCTTGCAAAGGCAGGCAACAAAAAGATAATTATTGGAAATATGTATATAGGAGGTGCTCCAATAGTCCTCCATGTTAAAAATGCCGCAGACAATAAAAAGGCCTACTCTTACCGAAAGATAAATCTTAACGGAGAAAAAAATGTCACCAAAGATGTCAGTCTGGAAGAAGCGATAACCAGTGAAAATTGGGATTATATCAGCCTGCAGCAAGCCAGCCCGTTTTCTGGACAATACGATGTTATTATAAAAGATCTACCGAAATTGATTTCATATGTGCAGTCGCTTGCTCCAGCTGCAAAACTAATATATCATCAAACCTGGGCATATCAACATGACTCCAAACATACAGGCTTTGCAAAATACGGCAACAATCAAATGACGATGTACAAAAGCATCATGGACGCGACAAAGCGCATTGACAAATCGAAGTCTTTTGCCTTTATCGTTCCCGCAGGAACGGCAGTCCAAAATGCACGGACATCCAGTATTGGCGACCACTATACAAGAGATGGCTTTCATCTGCAGCTGACATATGGTCGGTTTACCGCGGCCTGTGCTTGGTATGAGAAATTATTCAAGGAAGATGTACGTCGAAACCCTTGTCAACCTGAAAAGATTTCTGAACTGGAGGCAACGATAGCTAAGGAAGCAGCACATAAGGCCGTGAAAAAACCTTTCAAGATTTCTAAAGTTAAGTTATAGCTGTTTTTAATACGGATCGACATCAATCTGAACATACACTCCAGCATTCTTTTTATCCAACTCAAAAAGAACAAGTGTATTTCGGATCAGGTCCTTCACTTTAGCGATATTGATATGGACACGCTCAATCTTAAGCGTGATGGTCTGTATGTAGTAATTCCGTACACGTCCCACTAGCGGAGATTCGGGCCCTAAAACACGGCTTCCTAACTGCTCTCGCAAAGTATTGGCAAGCTTTTGAGCAGAATCTTGTGCTTTCTGCTGGTCGTTGTGTTTGATATCTAAGCGTATAAGCCGTACAAAAGGGGGATAACGGAAATTTTTTCGCTCGGTAATTTCTGTCAGGAACATTCCCTCATAGTCATGCTGAATAACCTGCTCAATTACTCTGTGCCCCGGCGAGTAGGTCTGAATAATGACCTTGCCTTCCTGATCACGTCTACCTGCTCTACCCGAAACTTGCTCAAATAGGGAAAAAGCCCGTTCGTAAGCCCGAAAATCCGGAAAGTTGATCATTCCATCAGCGTTGATGACGCCAATCAAGCTCACTTTGCCAAAATCAAGGCCCTTTGCTACCATCTGTGTACCGATTAAGATGTCAAATTCATGGTCGTCAAAAGCACCTATAATCTTCTCGAACCCATATTTACCCTTCGTCGAGTCTAGATCTAACCGACCTATACGGACATGTGGCAACAATATTTCCAGCTCCTCCTCAATACGTTCTGTACCATAACCTTTGCTCTCCAGATGCGGCATACCACAAGCAGGACATACGTTTATAGGGTTTTCATGATGTCCGCAATAATGGCAATGCAGCAAGTCCGACGTTTTATGATAGGTCATACTCACATCACAGTTAACACATTTAGCTACATAGCCACAGGTACTACATTGCAGAAAGGTCGTATGACCCCGCCTATTCTGAAATAAAATAACCTGTTCCCTACGCGCGACAGCTTGTGTTATATTTTCCAAAAGTGACACGCTAAAATAACTACGCATCTCATCTTTCCGGCTAGCTTCGGCGATATTGACGATTTCCATCTGTGGCAGCTGCGCGTCGCCAAAACGCTGCAACAGTTGTACCAAGCCATATTTTTCCGCCTTAGCGTTGTAATAACTCTCAATCGACGGCGTCGCCGACCCCAATAATACCTTTGCCTGATGAAGATGGGCCAGATAAATCGCTGTATCACGAGCATGATAGCGCGGCGCCGGATCAAACTGTTTATAGGAGTTCTCATGTTCTTCATCTACAATAACTAATCCCAGATTGTCAAAAGGCAAAAAAACAGAGGAACGTGCTCCCACTACAATCTTAAACTCACTTTTCAAGACCTTATGCCATACCTCCGCCCTTTCATTATCATTGAATTTAGAATGATATACACCCAATTTATCGCCAAAATGCAGTTTTAGCCTTTCTGTAATTTGTGTTGTTAATGCAATCTCTGGCAACAAATAGAGCACGGACTCCCCTCGACCAAGAGCTTCTTCGATCAAACGTATATAAATCTGCGTTTTGCCCGACGCCGTCACGCCGTGCAACAAGACCACATCCTTATCTATAAAATGTTCCCTTATCTGCGATAAAGCTAAAGACTGCTGGTCATTCAACACAAAATCCTTCTCCACAACAACATCGGTACCTGCAAAACGACTAACAGCCTTTTTCTGCGGTTCGAAGATACCTTTATCAATCAACGCCGTTATAGCAGCTGCCCCACAACCTGATGCTTCCATGACCTCTTGCCGGCCGATGTCTTGTTGCTGTTTTTTAAGCTGTAGAAAAGCCAGTAAGGCATCTTGCTGCTTTGGCGCTCTATTCAAACTGTCCAAAACCTGTCGAAGACCCTCCGAATCGGTGTATTGACTAGCTAAAGTCAAAAAAGTCTTGGTTTTTGGTTGGTACCTTTCCTTAATTTCTTCCGAAATCAAAATAAAACCCTTTTCGAAGAGGGATTTAAGCAAAGGAAAAACTGTCTTTTGTCCCAAAATCCGGGTAATATCGGAGATGCGCAGCTCACCGGCAACATCTAAAGCTTCCAGGATCAAAAAGGCCTTATCCGACAATATAGAACGATCCAAATGGACATTATCTGCTGCTATAACCTTTGTTTCGGAGGCCATCTTAAGTGCTGCCGGTAAAGCGGCTTGCATCACTTCCCCTAAATGACACATGTAGTATCCTGCGATCCAGTCCCACAGCTGGAATTGTCGGTCGTTAACTATCGGCGTATCATCTACGATATCGAGGATGTATTTTGCTTCATATTTTTCAGGTGCCAACGTAGATATGGACCTGACGACCGCCGCATAGATTTTATTTTTCCCAAACTGTACAATGACGCGTGACCCCGTCCGAATACGATCAGTCCGATCGAAAGGTACCCTATAGGTGTAAGTCTTCGCAATAGACAAGGGCAATATCACCTCTACAAAGAGAGTTTCTTTATCCACAAAAAGTTCGGCTTCGGACATACGCAAACTTAGTAAAAAGAGA
>JBEBVG010000100.1:0-11390 GCA_040392845.1 Sphingobacterium sp.
GGTTTTTTTATTTTCCTTGAATATAGAGATTATTGGTGTGATTTTTGTGATGACACTGATGGGGAAAACAACATGCCGATTAATTGTATTAATTATTAAATATAACCTGTTATAATCTATCTATGATTTTAATTGTCGATGATAAAAAAGAAAATATATTCTCATTAAAAACTCTTTTAGAATCGAAGAACTTCGATGTCGATACCGCTTTATCAGGAGAGGAAGCATTAAAAAAAGTATTGAAAAATGATTATGCATTAATCATTTTAGACGTACAGATGCCGGGTATGGATGGATTTGAGGTTTCTGAAAATTTATCAGGTTATAGCAAAACAAAAGATATTCCTGTCATTTTTCTGTCGGCAATCAACACCGACAAAAGGTTTATTGCTAAAGGTTATGAATCGGGAGGGGTTGATTATGTTACTAAACCGGTAGACCCTGACATCTTATTGATGAAAGTGAGGACCTTTTGCCGGTTGCAGGCAGAGATAGAAAGTAGAAAAAATGCACAGGAGCAATTAAAGAATCAAGTTGAGTACTTGCATACCATTTTGGAAAGCCTGCCTCAGATTGCTTTTACCGCCGATATCTATGGAAAAATCACGTTTGTAAATCACAAATGGTTCCGTTATTCCCCTTCCTCTACGTCTTTTCCAGAGGTACATCCTAACGACCGCAACATCCTGGAAAGTTTCCAAACCGATTGTATTGCACTTAACAAGCCCCTGGAAGCAGAGGTTAGAATTAAGGACATCGAAACAGGCTTATTTCACTATCACTTACTGCGTATAATACCCGTCAAAGAGGGTGATATTGTTCGAAACTGGGTAGGTACATTTACCGATATCGAAGACCAAAAGCAAATTGAAGGAAAAAAAGACGAGTTTTTGAGTATTGCCAGTCATGAACTGAAAACACCGTTGACAGGAATAAAAGCCTACATACAATTGCTGGAAAGAACATACCCTACCGCAAACCACTTAGCAATACCCACCTATATCGAACGAGCGAAGGATGAAGTTCTCAAACTCGAAAGCCTGATTTCCGATCTTTTGGATATATCAAAAATAGAAAACGGAAAATTGAAGATAAACAAGGCCGAGATGGACCTGGAAAAAACGGTTAACAATGCTATTGATACTATTAGCCATACTCACCAGCAATCGGGGATGATTATTGAAAGAGAAGGCGATCAGTTTAAACATAGCGTTTTTGCCGATGCGATCCGTATCGAACAGGTACTGATAAATTTTTTGACCAACGCCATTAAATATTCGCCAGACACTGAAAAAGTACTGGTAAAAACAGCGGTTAAAGATAATAATGCCTATATTGCTGTACAAGATTTTGGAATCGGTATTCCCCTGGAAAAACAGAAGCATGTTTTTTCAAAATTTTATAGGGTAGAAGAATCTTCCGTAAAGTTTCAAGGGTTAGGTATTGGATTGTATATATGTGCCGAAATTATTAATCAACATCATGGGACCTTTGGAATAGATAGTAAGAGTGGAGAAGGTACTACTATTTACTTTACCATACCCTTAAATTAATCAAATATGCCCAAACAACTTATTAAAAAGTTACAGATTGGATTTGGATTTTCGTTTGTTATCCTCCTCGTTACATCGTTTGCCTCTTATATTAGTGTTCAAAACCAAATAGAAAATCGAGCAAAGGTCTTACAGACTCAAAGTCTACTGTTACAGACAGATGGTATATTGGTCGATTTATTAAATGCCGAAACAGGTCAGAGAGGTTTCTATCTGACGAATAAAGAAGCTTTTTTGGAACCTTATTACAAAGGCTTGAAATCCCTGCCACAAGCTATAGAAAAAATAAGGAATCAATTACCTGATACCTCTATCCAAGCCATCCGCATGGATACAATTTCCTACTTGGTAAATAGCCGCTTAAACATATTAACGGATCTGGTAAATACCAAAAAGGCAGGTGGAATTGTAAGTGTTGAACAGTTGGAAAAAGGTAAACTTTATATGGATAGTTGCCGCACGGTAATCCGACAGTTTGTAGCTTCTGAGACAGAACGACTGGAAAAACGTAGTCGTGCTATGAATGTGTCTTCCAATTATACTTCTGTATTCATTCTTTTCGCATGCCTTCTTTCTTTGATCATTACCTTTATTTTTTATAAGCAAATTAGAAACGAGTTTTCCAGAAGAGAAAGATTACAGCGAGAGTTGAGACAGAAGGACGAGCAATTATCTCTTCGGCTTGCAGCTACCCAGAAAATTGCTCGTCAGATTGCTTTAGGCGATTATACCGTACGTATTGAAGAGGAAGGAAAGGATCATCTCGGTGGAATAGCTTCTGCCTTGAACGAAATGACCACATCTTTACAAAAATCTTTTGAAGAGATCAATCAAAATGGATGGAAACAAACTGGTCTGGTCAAAATTAACGAGATACTGGCTGGGAATAAACTCGAAGAAGATATCGCAAAGGATGCTTTGGCACATTTGGTAAACTATGGCGAGTGTCTGACCGGCGCATTGTATATGTTAGAGGATAAAAGACTTTTATTAAAAGGTGCTTATGGTTTGGAGTCCAGAATGAAAAGCCAATATCTTCCGGGAGAAGGTGTAGCAGGCCAGGTGTTTGTTAATAAGCGACTGAAATTATTGGAAGATATCCGTACAGAAGATTTTATTGTAACGCTTTCGCTGGGTCAGTTAAAGCTGTCTCATATGCTGTGGCTACCGTTAATGTCACAAGGAGAATGTTACGGTGTAATTGAACTCGGCTCTGATAAGAAATTCAAGGACGTAGACCTCAATTTTTTCCAGGAAGCCTGCATGGCCATCACTTTAGAAATATTATCGGCAAGAAGCAGACAACATATAAAAATGCTTTTGGAAGAGACTCAGGCGCAGTCTGAAGAGTTGCAGATGCAGCATAGTGAATTGGAGAATCTCAATACCGAACTAGAGTCACAGACTCAACGATTGCAAGCCTCCGAAGAAGAGTTAAAAGTACAGCAGGAGGAGCTGCTTCAGTCTAATCAAGAGCTGGAAGAACGATCAAAACTGTTAGAAGAGCGGAACCAGCTTGTCGCTTCCCGAAACCTCGAGATCCAGAAAAAAGCCGAAGAGCTAGCGATGAGTACGAGATATAAATCGGAGTTTTTGGCAAATATGTCGCATGAACTGCGGACTCCCCTCAATTCTATACTATTGCTATCTAGACTGATGGTGGAGAATACGGAGGAAAATCTAACGGAAGATCAGATTGAGTCAGCAAAAGTCATCCAGAGCTCAGGTTCAAGTCTATTGAATCTTATCGATGAAATCCTGGATCTTTCTAAAATCGAGGCCGGAAAGATGTTACTCGAATATAAGCCCGTAACTATTACGGCATTATGTAACGATTTAAATAGTATGTTCCAGCCATTGGCAGTAGAAAAAGGGATATTATTTCATACAGATATTGATGCCAATATTCCGAAGCAAGTAGAGACGGACAGGTTACGTCTGGAGCAAGTGCTACGCAACTTGCTTGCCAACGCGATCAAGTTTACCCAAAAGGGAGAAGTCCGCCTTTCTATTGCGCCAGATCCACAAAAGAAAGATTTTATTCAATTTACAGTATCTGACACAGGGATTGGTATCAGTTTAGAAAATCAACAAATTATATTCGAGGCATTCCAACAGGCCGATGGCTCTACAAGAAGAAAATTTGGTGGAACAGGATTGGGACTATCTATTAGTAGAGAAATCGTCCGGCTGTTAGGGGGACAGATTACCTTAGAAAGCAATTTAGGAGAAGGAAGTACATTTATTGTTAGCGTGCCTGTGCAACGTCTGGTAACTCAACCTGACGAGACGATATCATCCGAATCCAAGCCTGATGCTTCGTCCAAGCCAGAAAAAATAGAAAAAGTTCTTCCGGAAGAAGAAGACCCCTATACAGTCACAAATATTCCTGAAGAGATAGAGGATGACAGGAATAATATCAAAGCGGGAGATAAACTTATCCTCATTGTTGAAGATGATACCAACTTTGCGAAAGCACTGTTAAAATATACACGTCAACAAAACTATAAAGGGATTGTACTTGTGCGGGGAGATCAGGTATTGCGGATCGCGGAGAAATACCAGCCATTGGCGATACTATTGGATATACAGCTGCCTGTCAAAAATGGCTGGGAAGTGATGGAGGATTTGAAAAATAGTTCTAAAACCCGTCATATCCCGGTTCATATCATGTCTTCGTTCCAGGCAAAAAAAGAAAGTATATCAAAAGGGGCAATTGACTTCATCAACAAGCCTATCGCTTTGGAACACATGGATCAGATGTTTCAGAAGATTGAAGATGCACTTAACCGTAATGCGCAGAAAGTGTTGATCGTCGAAGAAAACTCTAAACATGCAGCAGCACTTTCTTATTTCTTGCACAATTTTAATATTGTGTCTGAAGTCAAAGACAATGTTGAAGATAGTGTAGACACATTACTAAACACGAAAGTGAATTGTGTCATTTTGGATATGGGGCTGCCGGATAAGACGGGTTACGAGACCTTAGAAGCAATCAAGAACCATGAAGGACTGGAAAATCTGCCCATCATCATCTTTACCGGTAAAAATCTTTCACATGCCGAGGAGCTCAAAATAAAGCACTATGCCGATTCTATTGTTATCAAGACCGCACATTCATTTCAGCGTATCCTTGATGAGGTAGGTTTATTTTTGCATCTCGTAGAAGAAAATCAACTGGATGCGAAAAGTAAAACAAACAAACTAGGACTACTGGAGGATGTATTGTATGGGAAGACGATATTAATTGCTGATGATGATGTCCGTAATATATTTTCATTGACTAAAATCCTGGAAAAATATAAGGTGAATGTAATCTCAGCGGTAAATGGGAGAGAGGCGCTGGAACAGCTCTATAAACATCCGGAGGTCTCGATTGTATTGATGGACATCATGATGCCTGAAATGGATGGATATGAAACAATACAAAAAATCCGTCAGACAGCTGCCTATAAAAATTTACCTATTATTTCCGTTACAGCAAAGGCTATGACAGGAGATCGTGAGAAGTGTATTCAAGCAGGAGCCTCCGACTATATATCTAAACCTATAGATAAGGATCAGCTTTTATCTTTATTACGTGTTTGGCTATATGAGATATAAATAAAGAAAAAATGACACCTGAGAAAAAAGATATTGTACTGATTATTGATGATGATAGTAGAAATACTTTCGCATTGCAACTGACCCTGAAATCGAAAGGGTATAAATTTATATCTTGTTCCAATGCGAAGGACGGTCTGGCAATTTTAGCTGGTCGCACGGATATTGCGTTGGTGCTCATGGATATGATGATGCCGGAGATGGATGGCTATGAGACACTAAAGGTGATACATTCCTCGGAAAGTTACCCTGATATTCCAATTATTGCGGTGACAGCTCAGGCAATGAGCGGCGACCGGGAGAGATGTATACAGGCTGGTGCTTCAGATTATATCGCCAAGCCTATAGATGTCGATATTTTGATGCAGATACTTAAAAAGTGGATGTGAAATGATGGAATTAGATATTATCAAAGACAGTGAGATGGAATTGCTATTGGAGGATGTATCTAATATTTACGGATATGATTTTTCTCAATATAGCAAAGCTTCGCTAAAGAGACGTTTGAACAGAATTTGCCTTATGGATAAGTTTGCAAGCTTTGCCGAATTGAGATATAGGGTCGTGAATGATTCTTCCTATCTTCAACGTTTTGTTGAAGAAATCACGGTAAATGTTACCGTCATGTTCCGGGATCCTTTTTTTTACAAAAAGCTGCGTACCGATATTTTGCCGAGGTTGGGCACTTATCCGTTTATCCGTATATGGGTGGCGGGCTGTTCGACAGGAGAAGAAGCTTATTCTATTGCCATCCTATTGAAAGAAATCAATTTATATCACAAGGCGTTGATCTATGCTACCGATATCAATCCTACCGTAATAGAGAAAGCATCCAAAGGTATCTTTCCTTTGAGTCAAATGAAACATTATTCCGAAAATTATATACATGCAGGCGGACTAAAAGATTTTTCAAGCTATTACGTGGCGATGTATAATATTGCCAAATTTCAAGAAAATATAGGAGAACGGATTATATTTTCCACGCATAATTTAGTGTCGGATACTTCGTTCAATGAATTTCAGCTTATTTTATGTCGGAATGTACTGATCTATTTTGACAAAAACCTGCAGAATAAAGTATTTAGCCTTTTTGATAATAGCTTGCAAAATTTAGGTTATCTGGCACTGGGAGATAAAGAAACGCTCCGCTTTTCCAAACTGGAAGAAAAATATAAACAAGTGAACAGAGAAAAGATCTGGCAAAAGGTTAGTTAAGAATAAGCGTATGGAAACAAGTATTTTATTAATAGGAGGATCTGCAGGAAGCATCAGTGTTTTGTTGCAGATATTACCGGCTATTGATAGGAATATTTCCTTTCCAATTGTGGTTATCTTACATCGTAAAGCACACCCCAAAAGTGGTTTAGACTATCTTTTGGCAGCACATGCTACGCTTCGGGTGATAGAGATCGAAGATAAGATGGAGCTGGAAGACGGGGTGATATATTTAGCACCCGCCGATTATCATTTATTATTCGAAGATACACGGATTGTATCTTTAGATGCTTCTGAGAAAGTCAACTATTCCCGCCCGTCTATCGATGTAACGTTCCAGTCAGCGTCCGGTATCTTCGGGGAGAAAGTTGCGGCATTCCTGCTTTCCGGGGGAAATCGAGATGGCGTAGAAGGCTTGACCAGTATTGTACAACATCGTGGAAGGATTCTCGTACAAGATCCGCTAACTGCGGAAGTAGACTATATGCCTAAACAAGCTATAGAAGCGCTTCCTGAAGCCATCGTATTGCGGCCTGAACAAATTGCGGCATATATCAATCATTTAAAAGAAACTAATAATTAAAACCAATGAATACCAAAACTATCCTTGTTTTTGATGACGATAAAGCTATTTTGGACATATTTTCAATTGTATTGGAAGCGAGCGGTTATAAAGTGGCAATATCATCTACATCTCATGATATAATTGAAAAAGTAAAAGAAATAACTCCAGACATAATTATTATGGACAATTGGATACCGGAGATAGGCGGCGTAGAAGCAACCCGATTGTTGAAGAGCCATCAGGAGTTTCAGCATATACCGATTATCTATTGCTCTGCAAACAATGATATCGAATATTTGGCTGATCTTGCTGGCGCCGAAACTTATCTATCTAAACCATTTGATCTGAATGATCTGGAAAAGAAAGTAGCTGCGCTATTAGAGCAATCAGAAACGAATAGAACTTAATCTTTTTTTGATCTTTTCGAATAATGAAGGACCTTCCTTTTTATCGGATCCTATAAGATAAGCATAAGGTTTTAAATGAGGAACATGATCGAAAACAATACGCATGATGCCGAGCAATGGAATGGCAAGAACCATGCCGGCAACTCCCCATATCAATTCACCTGCAACTAATCCTATGATAGTAAAAAGTGGATTTATCCTTACCTGACTTCCCACGACCAGAGGCTCAAGGATATAGGTCTGTATGAACTGGACTAACATATACACCGCTATTACACCCAGGACGATTTGACTATCCCCGCCCTGGGCTGCTACCGCCAGCACGGTGAAGGTTGTGCCAAGCAGGTTCCCGACGAAAGGCACAATTTCTAATATTCCACAAAGGACAGCAAAGAAAATTGCATTTTCTACGCCCAGAGCGGAGAAGCCGATGCCGTACATGACCCATAACAGGACGATCATCTTGGATAATCCCTCCAGGTATTGTTGAGCTACCGCTGATGACTTATGTAAGATTGCTGTTGTCTTTCCACGAAATTCATTTTTCACGAGCATCAGTATGAATTTTTTAATACGGGTGCGATATAGAAGTAATAAAAAGATATACACAATGACTAGTATAGTATCTACTGCGATGCTCAATGTGCCTGTCGCAAAACCCATTAACATTTCACCAGCACCGTTTGACGTGCTTTTTTGTGATGCGGTCATTTCTTCCTGCTGCTGGTGATCGATACCCACATTTTCGTTCAGCCAGTCTCTGAACTTTTCAACAAGCTTTAATCCTTGTTGCTTGAGCTCGGCTACATTTTCGGTAAAGCCGCTGAGCTGCCAGCCAACTAAGGTAATTATGAGCGAAAAAGAAGCTACTAATATTAAAACAGAAAATAATGAAGCTAGACTTCTATGCATCTTTAAGCTTTCAAATTTCCTGCAGATCTTAGTAAGTAGCATTGCGAGCACGCTTGCTAATACCAAAGGTACAAGGAAGCCCTTGGCAAAATACAATATAATTACGCTGAGCGAAAAGAGAAGTAAAATTAAGATGATGTATTGAAGATTCCTGAGACGATTCTGCATAAAGACGACAATTTGATATTCTAACAAACTAAAGCGCTAATAGTTTATCTTATGCACTACTCTTTGACTGTGCCTCCGGAAGTTGAAGAAGTAGAAATTGGCTTATTGTACATAAATATAACGACTTCGTTTAAATGTTTTTATATTTTTGCAAAAGTAAAAACCATACAAAGGATTGATATATTAACAGCGACAATACGCATGAAATATGTATAGAAACGTATTTAAACGTCTTTTTGATTTCTTTATAGCATGTCTGGGATTATTGCTTCTGAGCCCCATACTTATTGTGGTAACTATCGGCCTTTATTTTGCCAATAGGGGAAAGCCTTTCTTTTTCCAATCTCGTCCGGGAAAAGATGGTAAGATATTTAAGATTATAAAATTCAGGACTATGAATGACCGGAGAGATTCTCTGGGAAACCTGTTGCCGGATGCCGACCGCCTTACGCCGGTGGGATTGTTTGTCCGGAAAACTTCGCTGGATGAAATTCCTCAATTGATGAATGTGCTGAAAGGTGATATGTCATTGATCGGCCCCAGGCCGCTCCTTGTGCAGTATCTGCCGTTATATAACCGACATCAGGCTCGTCGACATGAGGTACGGCCAGGTATTACAGGTTGGGCACAGGTCAATGGCCGTAATGCAATCTCCTGGCAACAGAAATTCGATTATGATGTATGGTATGTGGATCACCTGGATGCTTTATTGGATATAAAAATATTCATCCTTACCATTAAAAAAGTATTTGTGCGCGAGGGGATATCAGCTGTGGGGCAAGCGACGATGGAACCGTTTATGGGAAATAGAGAATAGAATTTCGAAATCATTTGGTATATGAAGAAGCAAAAATTATTTATTTACGGTGCAAGCGGACATGCCAAGGTAGTCATAGAGATAGCTGAAAGATTGTCTTATTCAATCGGAGGACTGGTAGATGCTGATCCTGCTATACAACAGTTGCTGGACTATCCGGTAAATACCCCGTTTGTAATAAATGCCGATGACAAATGGATTATTGGCATCGGCAATAATAATATCCGCAGGAAAATTGCCGAAGGAGAAAACCGGATTTATGCTACCTTATGCCATCCTTCAGCCAATATATCATCGCGTGCACAGATAGGTGAAGGTACCGTAGTGATGGCGGGAGTATCTATAAACAGTGAAGTACGGATTGCCAAACATTGCATCATCAACACTAACGCCTCTATAGATCACGATTGTAACATAGCGGATTATGTTCATATTTCTCCAAATGTTGCATTAGCAGGCGATGTTTCTGTCGGACAAGGTACACATATCGGAATAGGCGCATGTGTGATTCAGGGTATCAAAATAGGAAAATGGTGCACCATTGGAGCTGGTGCTGTCGTGATTCGCGATGTGCCCGATGGCGCCCGGATAGTAGGAAATCCAGCCAGAAGTATTAAAAGTACATAGCAATGCTTGTTTCAAAAAAACATTAAAATCAAATAACGATTTGAAAATCAGCAAAATAATATTAGATTTGCCGTCGCCTTGTAACGGAGGTTAAGACCGTTTAATGGGTAACAGTTTGAAAATGAAAAAAATATACATGATAATTTTCAAACATCATTTTAAAAGGGTAATTTTGCGTCCCCAAACTTAGATGAATTTCTTTTATATGCACTATAATCGCATTGGGTATAAAAGAGATTGGCTTGTTTTAGAGGAAATGTTGGGAAGAAAAAGAAATTAAATAATACAGTATAAATAGATATGACTAAAGCAGAAATTATTGCAGAAATCTCTAATAAGACAGGATTAGAGAAGGTAGATGTTCAAGAGACAGTTGAGGCATTCTTCAAAGTTGTTAAAAATGCAATGATCCAAGGTGAAAATGTGTATGTAAGAGGTTTTGGAAGTTTTGTCGTGAAGAAGAGAGCTGAAAAAACCGCCCGTAATATTTCAAAAAACACCGCGATTATTATCCCTGAGCACTTTGTGCCTAGTTTCAAACCTGCAAAAGTTTTTGTTGAAAAGGTAAAAACCGGCAATAAGGTAAAAAAATAAGCTAATCTTTTCTGATGAATACCAAACAAATCGTTGTAATAGTTGTAGTAGTGGCCTTAACGGGTACGTTGCTTATACAACCTATTAAAGGTTTGGTAGATAAAAATAACACCACGACGGAAACAGGAGTTGAGGAACCATCGTCTATATATACGTTGAAAGCTGTATCTGAGCTTTCTAAGCAAGGGGTTAATCCATCACTTGTTCAGGATATAACAGCGATAGAGTCCCGGGTCGAAAAGGCGGATGGAGAGACTAAAATTCAACTGTTGCAACAATTGGCCGACAAATGGAACGATGTTGCTAAGCCTATTCCACAGGGTTTTATTTATGAAGAGATGGCTAAACTATCTCCTACAGCTGAGTATTGGTTAAAGTCGGGAGATGCCTATCGTATGGGGTATACGAATTTGCAGGACACTGCTATGGCTTCTGCCTTAAATAATTTTGCTATCCAGGCTTATGAGAAAGCTATCGAGTTGGATACAGCAAATTTAGCAGCAAAGACGGGTTTGGGCGCAGCTTTGGTTACAGGTACGACAAATCCGATGGCAGGAATAACCTTGCTGCTTGAAGTTGTAGATGCTGATCCCCAAAATGTTGATGCCAACAGGACACTGGGTTTATTTTCTTTACAATCCCAACAGTTTGATAAAGCTATAGACCGTTTCAAAAAGGTTGTTGCACAAAAACCGGATGCCGAATCCTACTTTTATTTGGCTACGGGCTATGAAAAAATTGGACTAGCGACAGAGGCTATTGCTGCGTATCAGAAAAGCAAGGAGATGGCTGCTGATCCTACCCTTTCTCAGTACATCGATCGTCAGATTGATGAGTTGAGCAAAAAGTAATTAACAAAATTTTATTCACATTTTTAAAAACATTAAGCTATGCCAAGCGGAAAGAAAAGAAAAAGACACAAAATGGCT
>JBEBVG010000101.1:0-11041 GCA_040392845.1 Sphingobacterium sp.
AAGCTCATTTTTGTAAAGGGAAAGATCATCAATATTGTGGTCTAGGCCTGTCTTTCTTGTTTAACAAATTTTAACGCACTTCGATTAAACGTTTTTGTCCTTCTTCTATCTATAAGAATAAACAGGCTGTTTAATAATTGTTTGTTCATAAATTGAGATAGAATGAAAAAGATATTATCATTTGTAGTATTATTTGCCGGACTAGGTTTCCTGGCATCTGCACAAGACAACGGTTCGGCCGTAAAGAAGGATATAAAGCATCGGGGCAAGGTAACCCACGAACGTTTTGAGAAAAAAACGCCGGAAGAAATTGCTAAGATCCGCACTGAAAGGTTGGATAAAACGTTGAAATTTACCGATAAGCAACGCCAGGACGTTTATGCATATAACCTGGACCAGGCAAAAAAATACAAAGAACGTGCTGAAGTTCAAAACGAGAACAGAAAAGCTGTGCGCGATGAGATGAAAGCAGATCGCGAGCGTTTTAATCAATTGCTTACTCCTGATCAACAGAAAATTCTGACCGAAAAATATGCAAGTCATAAAGGAAAACGTATAGAAGGTAAAGCTCATAAGTTTAGAGGAAAGAGAGATGGTGAGCGGCCGATACGCAAGCAAAAAGATGCAAATGATGTAAATAAAGAAGATTCAAAGAGCTAGGTTGTAGTGTAGTTATATGTTTAATGGGTGAAGCCTTCCGGTAACGGGAGGCTTTACTTTTTAAAACAAAATCAAAAAAAACACGTTATTATATAGATTCAATTATATAAAAGGAGGTAATTATGAACCTTGTAAAACGTGTTGAACATTGGGGCGACACTCATCACAGCCATTGGCTATCTATCGTCAGGATTGGGTTAGGAATATTGCTTTTTGCCCGAGGGATCAGTTTCATTATGGACAATTACACTGTTTCCCGTCTCATTGAAAGCACAAACTTCGGATTATCCCTGGTTTCCGCACTCCACTATATTGTATTTGCACATATCGTAGGAGGATTGTTTATTATGTTGGGATTCCAAACACGATTAGCTGCTATTGTACAGTTGCCGATCCTCTTTGTAGCCGTCTTTTTCGTTAATATCACGAAAGGGTTTAGCTATCTGAATTCAGAATTATGGCTTTCTATACTGGTGTTTGCTTTGCTTTTATTGTTTGCTATCGTAGGGTCGGGTACCTATTCGTTAGACAACATGATGAATAAACCGGGTTATAAACGGGAAATTTAAGATTTTTTCTTCACGATCAGGTATCGATCACCGGCAAGGGGCAGATAAGCATATTCATAGATGAATATGTATGTTTGTCCTTTGCTCGTCTGAAGATGATGCGTGCGGTAGTCAAAATCAAAACCTTTCTTTTTAAGATAGTCAAAACTTACTTTTATCATTTTTCCATCAGCAAGTGCTTCCTGCAATATTCTCCTGTTTCGTCGTAGGGTGTTGTTAATATTTCGGATAATATTGTTTTGGTCACTATTTAAGCGATTGTGGTATGCATTTCTACATGCGTCATCACAGAACCGTTTGTCCGACCTTCCTTTGATCGGACGTTGGCATTCCAGGCACAGCTTTTCTTCCATTTTGTTTAATTATAAGTGTTTACAAACGATTTTAGTCGACAATAATCATTTAATTAACGACTAATTTTATATTGTTTATACAACTTTGTTTTAGCAAATAGCTCAAACTATTTTGTTGTTTTGGTTAAATTAACGAAATATTTTTTTATTTATTAAATTTTTGAACATGAAAGTTTTGATTAATCAGATTCAATTAATTGGACATTTAGGTGCCGATGTAGAAGTGAAAACAACAGCACAGGGAACGAAGTTATCGCGGTTACGTATCGCGACCAACGAAAGAACGAAACTTAAAAACGGGGAATGGAAAGAAACCACGCAATGGCATCAGTGTGTCGTATGGGGGCCATTAAATAACGTTGTCGAGCAATTTGGTAAGAAGGGAAACCAGCTGATGATCTCAGGATCGTTGAATTATAGAATATATACTGATGCAGATGGTATAAAACGTGTTCTTCCAGAGATAAGGGTTCATAATATCCTGGTATTGAAAAATCAATATAGCCTGGAAGTTGGATAAACTAAAAAAGCGGAAGCCATTTCCCTGATAAGGATAGCTTCCGCTTTTTTATTGTAAATAATTAGATTAAAGACTTAATCCCGCGGCTTCTGCAATCTTTTTCGGAATATCTGTGTTCTCCATTTTATGATTAAAATTCTCAGCCCCTACACCGATCGCGAATACCGGAACAGCAGCGGCGGAATGACCGGTAGAGCCCCATGCCAAAGATGCCAGTCGATTCAAGAGTGCTATACTTAAAGAAGCAATCTTATCATCATTCGCATATAGCGTCTTTTGGGTCAACTGCTCATGGTTAACAAAGCTGGCCAGATACGTGTCGTATATAGGTTTCTCCTCTTCCTCCGATACTTTTATATTTTTCCAAAGTCCCAGATTATCTGCTAACAGGCTTTTTACATCATCCCATGTTGCATCAGGCTTGGTGTTGCGTAGTCCTGCGATTAATGCGGATAACTCGCCCTGTGATATTTTTTGATTTTGCAACACTTTAGTATTGAGCTTCGAACCACCGTTGCCAATGGCCAATCCACCTGTTTCATGATCTGCCGTGACCACAATAAGGGTCTCATTCGGATGTTTTTTATAGAATTCATAAGCCAGCGTGACTGATTCATTAAAATCAAGCACCTCCTGGAGTGTTGTCGCAGCATCATTTGCGTGACTTGACCAATCGATCTTTCCTCCCTCTACCATTAAGAAAAAGCCTTTTTGATTGTTGGTCGAAAGCGATTGTATCGCAGCAGTGGTAATGTCGGCCAACTTTAGATCGTCTTCATTTCGATCAATCGCGTATTCCAGTGCATTTGGACTTGTACCTTTTACATTCGTCAATATTACTTTTCCATGCTTATTTTTATTCTCCTTGAAATTAGCATATCCTTCTACAAGTTTGTATCCCGCTTTTTCCAATTGGGGGTAGATAGAAGGAGCTTCCTTTTTGTCAAAGGTTGTGTTCGGTTTTAAGAACCCCGCACCTGCAAAAAAATCGAAGTCAGATTTTATCAGGTCCGATACAATCTCATAATACATACTGCGGGAAGCCTGGTGTGCATAAAATGAAGCCGGTGTTGCATGATCGATACTTACGCTAGTGGTAATACCGACTTTCAATCCTTTTTCCTTAGCCGCATAGGCAATGCTTTTATAAGGAATAGTGGCGGTACTATCCATTCCTATTACACCATTTTTTGTTTTTTTCCCTACGGCAAGTGCCGTTCCCCCGGCAGCAGAGTCGGTTACACCATGCGAAAGTGAATATGTTGTTGCGACAGAAGAAAAGGGGAACTGTGAAAACAGGAGTGGTTCTATACCATTTCGTCCCTGGAGGTGTGCTAAATAGATTTCTGTCAGGTTGACATGGTTGGCACCCATACCATCACCTATCATATAGAAAATGTACTTCGCCTGGCCAAAGGAATACGTGAGCTGTGCAGCAAGAAAAATAAAAATAAAAATGAACTTTTTTGTCATAACTGTCTTTGTCTTTAATTATCCAAAGATACACTATCTGTATAAACTTAATGTGAAGATGTGAAAGGTAATCCAAAACAAATATTGTCACTTTTTTGTTATCCTTATAAGGTAATCAATTGTAAATGTTATGGAAAATAACTTGATTCAACAGGCAAAATTGTATTTTACGGACGAAGTAATTTCGACTTTAAGTACGCATGTAGGAGAAAATCCGGATATAGTGAGGAAAGGAGTAGATGTCGCTATTCCCTCACTTTTATTAGGCTACCACAGTCATGTTGGTGATGGACTGGATAGTATTCTTAATCAATCCCGACATCTGTTTAGTAAGTTTAAGGTAGGCCAGGTCTTCGGTAATTATTTTGGTTCGCACCAGGGAACGGATAATACACAATTCGAAAGTGATAATCTCCTTGCTGAGATATTTGGCGACAAGCTACAAGGCGTGATCACTACGAGTGCGGCGTTGTTGGGCATAAAGGCTGACAGTGTGAAGCAGATATTTGGTGCGGTTATTCCGACGATTATATCTGTCATAACCCGCAAGGGAGGTAACTGGGGGACGGCAGATATACGCCAGGAGCTCATTGCTCATAAAAACGAATTTGCGTCGGCCTTACCTGCTGGTATGGGGTTAGGTACTTTCGGCTCTTCTTTTGCACAGGCGGAAGCTCCGATGGAGATAGACCTGCCAAAAGGAGACCCTGCTCCGCAAGTGACACCCGAACCTCCAATTGTGCATACGGAGCAAACGGTAACACAGCAGCGGCGTCGTGCGGGCGTGTGGTGGATACTTGTGCCTCTACTTTTATTATTGCTATGGGTGTTTTTAGGAAGAGGATGTAATACGAATAGTATCGTGACAGAGGGAGATACGGTGTCGGTTCACTTGCAACTGTTGTGGAACCGATAGCGTTTATTCCTGAATGGTCCAGGTAAGATCTTCCAGCCGATATCCGGCATTTCCCGCATAATTCAGGTACTTGTTTCTAATATCGCCAGGTATATCTTTTTGGCGTGATAGGATCCACATGTAGTCCAGGTTGTCACCAAAAACAAGTGCATATTGATAGTCATCATCCACATGCATGACGTTATAGCCGGAATAAAAGGGACCAAAAAAGGAGACTTTCAGCGCACCGCTGTTAGGGGTTGAAGCGGGCTTTGCTTTGCCTATACTTTGTTTGGGTTTATTATTCTTTATCTTTATTCCCTGGTTTTTTACCCGGATAGTCCCATCATCCTTCTTCTCGTATATGGCCGTTACATTTTTTAGGCCTTTTTCCCAAAAAAAATCCATACGTGCTATTTCATACCATTTTCCTAAGTATCGTTCCAGATCAAAATCCTGTATGACAGGTAAGTCAGTCTTTATCGGTTTCCAGATATTATAAATAACTGACCCGGCGGCAGCCGCGGTTAAAAGAAGTAGTGATTTTTTTCTGTCCATTATAATATGTGTTTTACGTTTTAACAGAATACAACGCTAAAAGTTTAATCAAATTCATTTTTGTAAACTTTGTCAAATTTCGCTGCTAATACGTAACTTTGCGCCATGTCTGAAAAAATTATAATTCTTGATTTTGGTTCGCAATATACACAACTGATAGCAAGGCGTGTCCGTGAACTTAATGTATACTGTGAAATCCATCCATTTAATAAAATTCCGAATATAGATGAACATGTCAAGGGGATAATTTTTTCGGGAAGTCCTTATTCCGTAAGACAGGAAAATGCACCTCAAATAGACTATAAATCATTCCAGGATAAGCTTCCTTTACTAGCTGTGTGCTATGGAGCGCAATATTTGGCACAACAGGGGGGAGGTGAAGTATTACCATCGGAAATACGGGAATATGGCCGCGCGAATCTTCAATTTGTGAATCAGGAAAGTCCACTATTGAAAGGGATACCGGTACAGTCGCAGGTGTGGATGTCACATGGTGACACGATCAAGGAAGTGCCTTCGGATTATAAGGTTATTGCCAGTACGGATAAAGTCCGGGTAGCGGCATATCAAATCGGAAATTCCAATACTTACGGAATTCAATTTCATCCCGAGGTAACACATAGTACTGACGGACAGATATTGATCAAGAACTTCGTCGTCGACATATGTGGTTGCGGCCAGGACTGGACATCTGATTCCTTTGTGGATTTTACTGTTGCAGAGCTTAAAGAGCAGTTAGGTAACGATCATGTTATCATGGCTTTATCTGGCGGTGTTGACTCGACGGTAGCCGCTGTGTTATTGCATCATGCCATCGGTAAAAATCTGCATTGTTTTTTTGTGGATCATGGTCTGCTACGTAAGAATGAGTTTGAGCAGGTCCTTGATTCATATAAGAATATGGGACTTAATATAAAGGGGGTAAATGCAAAAGACCTTTTCTTTGATAAGCTCAAAGGTGTCAGTGAACCCGAACAAAAACGAAAAATCATTGGAGCTGCTTTTATCGACGTTTTTGATCAGGCTTCAAAAGATATCCAAAAGGAGCTGCCAGAGGGAGCTGAGGTGAAATGGCTGGGGCAGGGAACAATCTATCCGGATATCATAGAATCGGTGTCGGTAAAAGGTCCCTCAGCGACAATAAAATCACATCATAATGTCGGTGGATTACCGGATTTTATGAAATTGAAAGTAATCGAGCCCTTGAAAACTCTATTTAAAGATGAAGTACGACGTGTCGGAAAAACCTTAGAAATAGATCCCAATATCTTAAACCGGCATCCTTTCCCTGGTCCTGGTCTTGGTATTCGTATACTAGGCGATATCAATGAAGAAAAGGTACGGATTTTGCAGGAAGCTGATGATATTTATATTCGTAATTTGAAAGAATCAGGCTGGTACGATAAAATATGGCAGGCGGGCACCATATTTTTACCGATACAATCGGTAGGAGTTATGGGAGACGAACGTACATATGAATATGTGGTCGCGCTACGTGCTGTGGGCTCATTGGATGGTATGACAGCTGACTGGATACATTTGCCGTATGAGCTGTTGGCTAAAATTTCGAATGAGATTATCAATCATGTTAAAGGAATTAATAGGGTCGTTTATGATATCAGCTCAAAACCACCCGCAACAATAGAATGGGAGTAAAATCATGAGAAATATATTCGTTCTTTATATCACATTATTGTTTTTGGGTATTTCGGCATGTACACCTAAGGTAGGGGTGCTGCGTTCTCCGGAATATAAAGGAGATGTGGGGCGCGGAACGGATACAAAGAACGATCCCGACGCGGCTTCGGACAAAGATCTCAAAGATGCTGCGGCAGGTAAAAGAAATCTGGCAGGATCAAATATAGCCTTGGTACTTCCATTCCAGTTAGACCAGGTAACTACATCTTCCATCCTCGAAAAAGACGTTAAGCGTTCTGCATTGGCACTTGACTTTTATCAGGGGTTTCAGCTAGGTCTGGAAGAGACGTCTAAAGATGGCAAAAACTTTTTCCTGCATGTTCTGGACTCCCGGGACGACGATATTCAAAATGCAACATTGGCTAAATCGGAGACAGTCAAGGAAGCTGCGGTAGTCGTCGGACCTGTATATCCAAAGGAAATCAAATCGTTTGGTCAGCATCTGACAAATAAAAATGCACTTCAAATCAATCCGTTGGCAGCGAGCATGCCTACGGAGTTCAACTTGCCTAATCTGGTGTCTTTAACACCATCTATCAAAGTACATTCAAATGCAATAGGGCGGGCGGTAGCGCAGGAATATGCTGTGGGAGATGTCATTATTTTGTACAATACCACGGACAACGATGGCCGGCAGTTTCTAAGCGGCATGTTGGGAGCAATCAAACAGGCGGCAAGCCAGGCGCATGTTGTTTCGGTCTCCTCCATTGCACAGCTGAATGAACAGTTGGCAAATGGAGCAGTGACACATGTTGTCACAGGCACAACGGACAAGCTGCAAATCAGGCTATTGGTAACCGCCTTATTTAGTAAGGCCGAAGAAGAAAATTATAATATTCGATTGTATGGACATCCACTTTGGGACCGTTACGATTGGAGTGTTTATCCCAGGTTTTCCAGTCTAAAGCCAAAAATATCTTCCGAGAGTACGTTGAAGAATGAGAGCAGTGCTGTTCTGAAATTCAAAGAGATGTACCGGGCAGAATATGGTGTTCAGCCTTCTGACCACTCTTTTAAAGGCTATGATTGCGCAAAGTATTTTGGAATGCTGCTTGCTAAATATGGTAAAGACCAGTTAAAAGATAAGTTGGTAGAAGAGACGTATGAAGGTCTGTATAGCCGTTATAAATTTACGCACAACGCTGCATGGGGATATGTCAATGAAGCAGTAGCTATCCGCACATATCGCTATGGTAGTTTTGAATTATAATACCCTCCATGAGCTTCAACGAAAGACGTGTGCTGCAACACATAAGAAATTTTGAAAGAGCAATAGGTGCATATACATATAAAGAGCCCCTGGCACGATTTCTAACCCAATATTACAAACAAAATAAACAGATGGGGTCGTCAGATAGAAAGATGACCTCCCGTCTTTGCTATAATTATTTCCGTATAGGCGAATGGATGAAAGATGCTTCGTTGTTGGAGCGCGTATCCTATGCAGAATATCTGTGCGAGAATGACTCGGCAGTAGTTCAGTTGCTGCAACCGCAGTTGTATGAGCGCATACAGCAGGATGTTTCTCAAAAAATTACAAATGTTCAAGCTGCAACAGAAGATTTTTTTCCATTTACCGAAGAGTTTTCCGGCGGTATCGATAAGCAGGAGTTTCTGCAAAGTCAGCTCATCCAACCGGATTTGTTTATTCGTCTACGACGAGGATACGAAAGCAGAATATTGTCTGAATTGAAAGATAATGACATTGATTTTAGGCAGATAGGAGCAGGAACGTTGGCTTTACCTAACGGTACAAGGCTTCAGCAATTAAATAGACTAGCCGGCCTTTATGAAATACAGGACTTAAGCTCCCAACAGACTTTGGATGATATACACGTGCAGGAAGGTGAAAAATGGTGGGATGCCTGTGCAGCCTCGGGAGGTAAATCTTTATTGCTTTTGGACAAATATCCGCGGGTGGATCTTTTGGTGTCAGATGTTCGCCTGTCGGTCTTGCGTAATCTGGATGAAAGATTTGAAAGAGCACGGATAAAAACACCATATCGTAAAAAAATAATTGACCTGACACAAAATATAAATACTATACTCCAGGGAGAAACCTTCGACGGTATCATTTTGGATGCACCCTGCTCGGGTTCTGGTACCTGGGGACGAACACCCGAGATGAAAGTACAGTTCTCGAAAGAAAAGCTTCAGGCATTCTCTGCCTTACAACAGACACTGGCATCTAACGTTATCGGTTCTTTAAAACCGGGAAAGGCATTGACGTATATCACCTGCTCTGTATATCGTTCGGAAAATGAAGATGTTGTGGACCATCTTGTTGCAAAGCATAAGATGGTGTTGGATAAAATGCATATCTTACCAGGGTATAAGAACAAAGCAGATACCATGTTTGTAGCACGTCTAATCAAGTCTTAGTCGCATTTGCTTGGAATGACTAATACAGGGCAGTGCGATTTGCGAATTACTGATTCGGACACGCTGCCTGAAATAAACCAGTCGAAACCCGACCGTCCGTTTGATCCCATCACAATCAGGTCTGCAGACCATTCCTGCGACAGGTCCAGGATCTCCTCACGAATATTTCCGATTTTGCTGAATGTGAACACTTCTTGTGCGTTTGTAAAAGATTCGGAAAGACCGTCGAGATAATCTTGGGCTGTCTGTATCTGTATTTCAGAAACTTCAGGAACGACGATAGGCTGTTGCCCTAACAGCGGGTCAGCCCCATAGCTCGCCGGCGAGGTGGGAGGTATGACCGTTATCAGTGCCACAGAAGTCGTGTCAGAAATCAAATCTTTGGCATACTCGATCACTTTATGCGAACAAGGTGTATCGTCTACAGCCAATAGTATGCGTTGAAATTTAGAGTAGCTCATTTTTAATTATTTAAAGTATCTTCGTGTTATAAAACAAATGGAGATATCGAATTGTTTTGTTCAACCCATATATTATGGAAAAAGTGACTACATTCCTTAGTATTATTCCCTTACGGGCAGAACCTTCTCATCGAAGTGAAATGGTGTCGCAGGTACTATTCGGTGAAGAACTCGCTGTGCTCCTGAAAGAAAAGGACTTTGTAAAGGTCCGTATGGAGGAGACGGCCTATGAAGGTTGGGTGCAGCAGTCTCAGATAGCGTCTATGGCCTCCAATCATACCTTTGCTTCTGCTCATATCGTTGGGCTGGACGATGTGTATATAACGGATGGAAAACAGACGCGTACCTTGCTTCACACTACTCCGGTCAGTACGACCGGTATACAAATCGGTAACACCAGTTTTCATGTTGAAGGTACATTGCGGGAGCCTTGCCTGGCTGATTTTGATACAGAATTTTATCGTTTAATAGACCATTATCTTGGCAGTCCTTATATGTGGGGAGGAAGGTCTATATTTGGGATAGATTGCTCGGGCTTTAGCCAGGCTTGCTATGCACATTTTGGGGTTTTCCTGAAAAGAGACGCCTATCAACAGGCTGATATGGGATCAACGGTCGACTTTATCACCCAGATAAAACCCGGAGATCTGGCATTCTTTGATAACGAACAGGGGAAGATTACACATGTTGGAATAATGGTCGATAAGCAGACAATTGTCCATGCATCAGGACAAGTCCGGATCGATAAGATGGACCAACAAGGTATTTTCCGTGAAGATGAAGACCGCTACACCCACAAGCTCCGTATTGTTAAAAGGTATTTTTAATTCTAATCCCCTGTTGGGATTAAAATATTTTGCTCTAAACGTACGGGAACGGGTCGGATCGTAGTGAAACCATCTTCTTTGCTCAAAATGTGAGATAGATCTAATCCCTTTCTTGAAAAAGCGGCAATGATAGCCGTTCTAAAGGTTGCTTTGGTGGATCCCCAGCCCTGGCTTTTGACAGTTTCGTTGTTGAGATGGATTAACTCCTCGACCGTATAGGTGCTGAATTTCTCCAATAGATGTTGATAAAGGTGGATTGTTGTTGACATACAATTTAAAATTTAAATGTTAAACCATAAATTGTATTCAGAAATCGTAGGGTAAATAAAGCGCTTTTGAGACGTTTATTTTGGCTCTTACACCCGTATTATTTTACCACCGCGGTGTCTACACTCGGTTGGTATTGCATCATGCAATTCTGAATACTCTACAAAGATAGTAGAGTATTTTTTTATTTCCAAATTTTTTTCTTTTGAATGCAGATAATCTCATTTTGTCACCAACAACTGACATACTGTCTTAAAATGTCGGATTGGAACAGGTCTTGATAGGAGATGTTCGATTATTTAACTACGTAAAAGAGAACAAAATATATGAGCACAGAAAAAGGTACAATCTCGATCCATACCGAGAATATTTTTCCGG
>JBEBVG010000102.1:0-11030 GCA_040392845.1 Sphingobacterium sp.
TCAGTTGTTCGCAGACATCTTTAAACTGTTTATAGAGAATTAGTTTTTGGACAAGCTGCTGTTTGAGATCGATCTCGTTTTCATTCTCATCCAATTCAGGTCTGGGCAACAACATTTTGGCTTTAATACGCATCAAGGTTGATGCTACGAAAATGAATTCGGATGCCAGCTCGATATTGAGCGACTGCATCTGCTGGAGATAATCCAGAAAGTCATCCGTAATCCGAGAGATAGGAATATCATGTATATTCAATTCGTCTCGTTCGATGAAGAATAACAACAGGTCGAAAGGACCTTCAAATTGTTCCAGTTTTATTTCGTAATGGGCCGATTCCATATGTTAGGTCAAAAATAACGAAATGAAATATATAATATTCTTTTTTAGTAGAATAAAGTCAAACAAGTCCCCGTTTATTTTGTATATATATTCCATAGTTTGTGGATAAATAATTGTTAATTTGTAACTTATTTGATAATTTTTTAGAGGCATGCAAATAGACGCGGGAGAACTTTTGAAAAATATTCAGTATCCGGAAGACCTTCGTAAGTTGAAAGAACCGGAGTTGGAAGAGGTATGTAAGGAACTTAGGCAGTTTATTGTCGACACTGTTTCTGTTCATGGAGGGCATTTTGCGGCAAGCCTGGGTGTAGTGGAATTAACTGTAGCTCTCCACTATGTGCTGAACACTCCATATGACCAGTTGATATTCGACGTAGGTCATCAGGCATATGGGCATAAAATATTAACAGGAAGAAGAGACGTTTTTCATACAAACCGTATATTGGGGGGAATATCCGGCTTTCCAAAACGGGAAGAGAGTATATACGATGCTTTTGGCGTAGGACATTCCTCGACTTCCATTTCTGCCGCCTTGGGTATGGCTGTGGCCTCCGCCTATAAGGGCGAACATGATAGACAGCATGTTGCTGTAATCGGCGATGGAGCCTTAACCGGAGGTATGGCGTTTGAAGCCCTTAACCATGCGGGTATTGAAAAATCTAACCTGTTGGTTATTCTTAATGACAACTGTATGTCGATAGACCCCAATGTGGGGGCGCTAAAAGAATATTTAACGAGTATTACCACATCAAAAAGCTATAATCGGTTTCGTGATGAATTAGTTGCCCTTTTGGCAAAAATATCTAAAAACGGGCCTGACGCATACGGCTGGGCGAAAAAGCTGGAGCAGAGCGTCAAAGGGACGCTATTGAAGAGTGCGAACCTGTTTGAGTCACTTAATTTTCGCTACTTTGGCCCTGTAGATGGCCATGACGTAAATAAGTTAGTCAAAACCCTTGAAGATTTAAAGCATATCAACGGACCAAAGCTATTGCACGTTGTCACAGTTAAAGGGAAAGGGTATGCATTAGCTGAAAAAGATCAGACAACATGGCATGCGCCGGGATTGTTTGATAAAATCACAGGCGAGATTAAGAAAATGCCTTCTGAAAAGCCCCAGCCCCCGAAATATCAGGACGTCTTCGGTCATACATTAGTGGAACTTGCAGAGAATAATCCTAAAATAATGGGGATAACACCTGCTATGCCGAGCGGCTCGTCAATGAACATCATGATGAAAGCATTGCCGGACAGGGCTTTTGATGTAGGTATAGCGGAACAACATGCCGTAACCTTTAGTGCGGGACTGGCCGCCCAAGGGTTGGTGCCATTCTGTAATATCTATTCTTCTTTTATGCAGCGGGCGTACGATCAGGTTATTCATGATGTAGCTTTACAAAACTTAAATGTTGTCTTTTGCTTGGATAGAGCGGGCTTGGTGGGGGCAGATGGTCCTACACATCACGGAGCTTACGACATTGCATACATGCGCTGCATACCCAATATGACTGTTGCTTCTCCCATGAATGAAGAAGAGCTGCGCAATATGATGTATACCGCACAACAGGACAACATGGGTCCCTTTGTCATTCGATATCCAAGAGGAAATGGTGTGATGGTAGATTGGCAAAGACCGTTCAAAAAGCTGGAAATTGGCAGAGGCCGTAAGTTGGTGGATGGCGAAGAAGTCGCTATACTGAGCTTGGGACATATTGGCAATGAAGTATCCAAGGCGATCGTGACGTTAAATGCGGAAGGCATCTACCCGGCACATTATGATTTGCGATTTGCCAAGCCTTTAGATGAAGACCTGCTACATGAAGTCTTTAAAAAATTCCAAAAGGTCATTACTGTTGAAGACGGCTGTTTGCCAGGAGGTATAGGCTCTGCTATTATCGAATTTATGTCCGATTATCGTTATAAAAATAACGTGACCCGTCTGGGAATCCCCGATACTGTTGTTGAGCATGGCGAACAGGCAGAGTTACGAAATATTTACCATTATGATGAAAAAGCGATAGTGGAAGAGTGCCGGAAGCTAACGAAAGCAGCTCCGACGAAATCATTAGTTGGTTAGTAAATTCAGCTTAACGCTAAAAAGAGATGAAGCCACAAATTTTTTGTGGCTTTTTTCTTGAAAATCAAGTTAATAATGAGTAGATTTACTCGTCAAGAGTTTTCCACATTTATAATAAACCTAGTGGCGGAAATAGATTTTTAAGAGTTGAGGACGTCGGCAAGGAAAGCTTGTGGAAAAAAGTTTTATATCGTATGGTGTAAAGTAAAATCGTACGTATTTTTTATTCAAAATATTGTACTATAATGAGTTATAGTTTTTTTAGATTTTCATTTCTTTTGGTCAGAAATTTTTGTCATATTCGTTGAGAGCGAAAGTTATAAACACTTTTTCGGTCATTAATTGGTTATCAAGTTATTAACATTTTTAGAATGGAAAAAACATCTTCAAGCGTTTGGAATAGTTGCCTCCAGGTCATTAAAGACAATATACCTCCCCAAAGTTTTAAAACATGGTTTGAGCCGGTAAAGGCGATTCGATTAGAGGGGAATGTGTTGACTATTCAGGTGCCGAGTTTGTTTTTTTACGAGTGGTTAGAGGAACATTATGTGGGTATACTCCGCAAGACTGTCAAGAAGTTCTTGGGTGAACAGGGACGACTGGAATATAATATCGTAGTTGAGAAGTCATCGACCAACACGCCTTATACAACTAATCTACCGTCTACCGGAAATGGTGCAGAGGCTAAAAAGCAATCCATACCGGTTCCGGTGGCTTTGAATAAAAATATCAAAAATCCATTTGTAATTCCGGGACTTAAAAAGCTACAGGTGGACCCTCAGTTGAATCAAAATTATTCCTTTGATAATTTTATTGAGGGCGAGTGTAACCGGTTGGCACGGTCTGCAGGCTATGCTGTAGCAAATAAGCCCGGAGGTACATCATTCAATCCTTTGATGATTTACGGCGGTGTAGGGTTAGGAAAGACGCATCTGGTACAAGCGATCGGTAATGAGGTAAAGAAAAATCTTCCCGATAAATTAGTTATCTATGTGTCTTGCGAAAAATTTTGCCAACAATTCGTTGACTCATTGAAGAACAATACGATCAATGATTTTGTAAATTTTTATCAGGCTATGGATGTCATCATTATGGATGATGTTCATAATTTTGCGGGTAAGGAAAAAACACAAGATATCTTCTTTCATATTTTTAATCAATTGCATCAATCGGGAAAGCAGATTATTCTGACTTCGGATAGGGCTCCAAAAGACTTATCCGGGCTGGAAGAACGATTGTTGAGCCGTTTTAAATGGGGTCTCTCGGCCGATATACAGGCGCCTGACCTGGAAACGAGAATGGCTATTCTAAAGAAGAAGATGTACTCCGATGGTATAGAGCTTCCTAATAATGTGGTGGAGTATGTAGCGACGCAGATTGACAATAGTGTGCGTGAGCTGGAAGGTGCTATGGTTTCGCTTTTAGCACAATCTACATTGAATAAAAAAGAGATCGATCTGAACCTGGCAAAGTCCATGTTGAAGAACTTTGTGAAGAATACGCATAAAGAAATCTCTATGGAGTTTATTCAGAAATTAGTTTGTGAATATTTTGAAGTCCCCGTTGAGATGGTGAAGTCTAAGGTCCGTAAACGTGAAATCGTACAAGCACGCCAGATATCGATGTATTTAGCTAAAAATCATACGAAAGCATCATTGAAGTCGATAGGTAGCTTTTTTGGAGGTAGAGACCATTCTACGGTGATTTATGCTTGCCAGACGGTCGAAGATCTTATAGAAACAGATAAACGGTTTAAAACCTATGTACAGGATATTCAGAAGAAGTTAAAAAATTCATAACAAAAAAGGGGCTCAGCCCCTTTTTTGTTACGTCTAGTCTATTTCTTTGATTTCTTTTGATCCATATATTTCGAAAAGGCTTCTTTTTGCTCGTCTGTGAGTTGCTCTGAAACCTTAGTATGGGTATCTGTTTGTAGTGCGTCGATCCGCTGCTGCCGATCATCTGCAGATAATGCTGTATCTGCCTTCAAAGAAAATTTTGTTTTTTTTGCTTCTAAAACAATGGGATAAATCGCTGTTTGCTGCGCATCGGTAAGGGTCAGCTTTTCCGTCAACGTAGCCACAGTTTCTTTTGCTTTTTGCTCCGCGTCGCCTTCTTGTGCAAATGTCAATGTGATGGCGAATAAGAATCCTAAACCTGTTAAAATTAACTTTTTCATTGTGTGTGATTTAAAATGTAAAACCTTCTGTTATTAATAGTTACCGAATCTTTAACAGCACAAACAGGTTAATTATTGTACAGATTGTATCTGATTCGTTACAATTTAACTTCTTTTAACAGCTGACGTGAATATAAAAGTTAATTATTTCTTTGTCGCTGCGGTCTATTCTGTGATCTTTCCTTTTGCAGGGCGTCGTATTTTTCGACTTGCTCTTTTGTCATAAAAGACTTGATTTTTGCCTGTGTGGTTTCTCTTTGTGCACGCATCTTTTCAAATGCCGCTTTTCTATCTCCGCCGGCCTGTTCTATCACCTGCCGTTGTTGCTTATTTGCCTGCAGGATATAATACGAAATTGAATCCTGTTGTGATTTGCTCAGATCCAATGTTGTTTGTAATCGTTCAATCTCCGCTTTAGCTCTTTCTTCCGGGCTGCGGTTCTGGCGATTACCTCTTTCTTGGGCTACCGATATCGCTGTGCAAAATAGGATAGCAAATAGTGTTAACATTCCATTTTTCATGATGCTTTTATTTTTTTTCAGAATAAAAGAAAGCATTATTTTGCTGAAAATAAAGTTGATAAGGTAAGTTTAGCTAAAGATTAACCTTTGTTAAGGCTTATTTACATTTCGTTGATGGGAAATATAGTTTAATACCGGGCTATCCAATACGTCTTGCGGAAGGTTTAGCGAGACGAGATGAATAGGAATATAGAATAAAGGGAGATCTTTGAAAAAGGTCAACTGTATCCTTTGGAAGTCTTTTTCTGTGGTAATGATGATTTTATCTTTGCCTGGCAGTTTTTCATACGTCGTTATAATCTGCTCATAATCTTTTTTCGTGAAAGGATGATGATCTGGAAAGATAAGTGCATGTACCCTGTTATTTTTTTGCTCCAGGTAACTGACCAATGGCTGTGGCTTTGCAATGCCGCAAAATAAGATGATATCCTTATCATTCAAATCCGATAACAAAGGATCTTGCTGTGCATTTATGGGTCTACCATAACCAATCTGCGTATAAAACAATGGTACGGCGGTATACTTTCTTATTTTTCGCTCTATGGCTTGCTTCTGTTTTACATTTAAATGGTCAGGACATTTCGTGATGACGACCATATCAGCTCGCTTTATAGAAGAAAAATTATCCCGAAAGTCTCCGGTAGGTAACGTGAGCCTTGGCTTATGAAATGAGGCATAATCGAATAGTAAGATTGAAAATCCCGGATTTAATTTACGATGTTGATAAGCATCGTCCAGGATAATGAGATCATGTTTTCCCTGAAGCTTTTGAACGCCTGCACGGCGATCTTCAGATACGGCGACAGTAATATGTGGAAATTTTCGCTTAAATTGTAGCGGCTCGTCTCCCACTTCCGGAGCTGTGGAGTCTGGCGAGACTTCACGGAAGCCCGTCGTCTTCCGGCCGTAACCTCTGCTTAAGGTCGCTACTTTATAGTCTGTGGACAGTAGTTTGATGAGGTGTTCTGTCATTGGACTTTTCCCAGTCCCACCGACAGTAAGATTGCCGACAACAATAGTTGGAATGTCGAAAGATTGGCTTTTGAAGATATTTAAGTCGTAGAATAGGTTTCTAATCCACACGATGAATTGGTAGATAAAGCTGAAAGGCAATAATATCCACCGGATGACGTGTATCATTTTTTTATCATCTTAATACCCACATCAGAAACGTCGTCCAACGGATTCTGTCGCATATTTTGTTCGATGCTAAACGTATAGTATCCTGTGTCCGGAAAAAGGAAGTTTTGATGTGCCAGGTATTGTACTTCATATAGCGCACCAGCAGATGTTCCCAACCATCGTCCATCGAGTTGTGCAAGAGGAATCTCTTTTCTGTACGTGGTGTCTGCTAACCCTGGACCTTTTTGGTGAACTAATACAAAAATGTTCGAAAAATCATAATCAGATCCGTGTCTGAGGTTGATAAAAATATCGTAAGGCGAACTGTTATCTGTGACATGAACAGGGAATTCGATTTTATCGGTGTATGTCCATGACCTGTTTTTTATCATTTGATTCTGTTCATAAAAGGAATTATCCCCACAAGCAAGCAAGAAAAAAAATAAGGTTCCCCAAACACAGATCAATTGTTTCATTCTCTGTCTGTCTTGTTATCGTTTTTACCCTGTCCTCCTTGTCTTCCTTTATTTTTATTGAAACGTCTTTTCTTTTCTTGTCCGTTCTTTTGTTGTGCCGTGTTTTCGGGGGCTTTTTTCTTTTTTCTCTTTTTATTCCTTTCATCCAGGCGGGTAAGGCTGTCTTGTCCCACGACATTCTCATAATCGAAAACGGTTACCTTTTTGCTTTCCGAAGTCGGCGGTATATGCTCTAGAGCTTCCGGTTTGACGCCTCCTTTATTGAGCTGAGCTAATTCTTTTACCTTATCGATCGTCAATGGGATCCAGTTTTCAGCACCGGGGTACGAAAACCACATCATCTTTTTGAAGATGTCTGTCTTTTGCAGATAGGCTACGCCATTTAACGTTTCGATGCGGTCGACATCGTTGGGGATATCCTTTAGGGCATCCATATAGCTATCCAGCTCGTAATTTAAACAGCATTTAAGCTTTCCGCATTGTCCTGCGAGCTTAAGTGTATTGAGTGAAAGGTTTTGATAGCGTGCTGCTGAGGTAGAAACTGTTTTGAAGTCCGTGAGCCATGTAGAGCAGCAGAGTTCCCTTCCGCAAGATCCGATGCCTCCTAGCCTACTTGCTTCCTGCCGCATTCCGATCTGTCGCATTTCAATACGGATACGAAAAGCTTCAGCCATTCTTTTGATAAGTTCCCTGAAATCGACACGTCCTTCAGCTGTATAATAAAATGTTGCCTTGGTCTTATCACCCTGGTAATCTACATCTGATATTTTCATCGAAAGCCCCAGGTCTAATGCCAGCTTACGCGCTCTATGCATTGTTTCCCATTCCAGATCTTTGGCCGCATTAAATTTGGCTACATCCGTTTCACTGGCTTTGCGATATATTTTTTTGATAACGGACTCGGGATCAACCTTATTTTTTTTAAGCTGTAGCCTGACGAGTTCCCCCGTCAAAGACACATGCCCAATATCAAATCCACCCGTAGTAGGTTCGACGGCAACCATCTCCCCCATTTCCAGATAAATATTGTCTGTATTGACATAAAAATCCTTGCGGGAGCCTTTGAAGCGCACCTCTACAATATTGAACGGTTTATAATTTGATGGCAAATCCATGTCGGAAAGCCAGTCATATACATCTAATTTATTACATCCGCTAGTCATGCAAGAGCCATTATTATTGCATCCTGCTGGTACCGTGCCTAGTTTTCCACTGGTCCCACAACCTCCGGATGAGCAACTGCCACATCCCATATTTTATTTATATATATTGAGCCCCTTTCGGGAACGTTTGATATTTGAACAATAAGATCAATTGCAAAGATAAGTCTAAAAATAATATTTTAGGATTACCGTTTCTCTCTACACCATAATGTGCTTTTTCCAGCATATTGATAGCTTCTTGAAATTGTTCAAATTGAAAAAGTCCACTAAATCTTTCTACGAATGACAACTCTTCCTGCTGCAAAAATACCAAATCTTTAAGACCTTGCTGCATTAAAATAATTTGTCGCATCATATTAATGGCATAAAGTAAGAAACTTTTTTGGTTTTCACGGCCTAATTTTGAAAGTTCTTCTTCACAAAAAGTAATCAGCTGTCCCCCATTATCTGTGACGATGAGCCTAAACCAACGTATCAGGAGGTCGAATGTCTTGTTTTCGCCACCCTGATGAACAAGGTTGAGCGCTTCTTGCATGTTCCCGTCGGCAATGAAGGCAATCTCGTTTGCCCGGGTAGGGTCGAGTTTTTTCTCCGCTATCAGGTAGTTTTTCATTTCTTCATGATTCAACTTGTCAACTTTGACAAGTTGTGTTCTCGAAATGATCGTATTGATGATCTTGTCCTGATTTTCTGCAACAAGGAGGAATAACGTTTTTGCTGGTGGTTCTTCGATCAGCTTCAGCAAGGCGTTGCCCTCTTTGTCCAAATATTCGGGTAGCCACATAATCAAAACCTTGTACTCAGCTTCGAAGGCTTTGAGACTAAGTTTTTTGATAATGTCATGTGCTTCTTTTATCGGAATGTTTGCTTGCTTGTTGCCGGCATCCAATTGATCACGCCAATAGGTGAAGCTTAAATAGGGATTGGCTAATAGCGCTTTTCGCCATTCTTCAATAAAACCTGTAGCAACAGGAGAATCTTTTGAAGGATAAAAAGGATACGAAAAATGCAGATCCGGATGGATTAGTTTCTCGTATTTACGACAGGAAGAACATTGGCCACAACTATCAGTCTCCAGCTTATTTTCACAGTTAATAAATTGCGCATAAGCTACGGCGAGCGCCAGGCTTCCAGATCCTTCGGGACCAAGAAAAAGCTGTGCATGACTGACCCTATTGTTGTTTACTGTACCTATGAGGTGTTCCTTAATATCCTGATGTCCTATAATATCCTGAAAACGCATAAGTTCTTCTTCTATCCATTGTTGTCCACCCCATGGTTCATTTTTTGTCCTACAACAATAGACAAATTTAATAAATATAAAGTGAGACCGAAAATATGATACTTTTTATGTATTATTGCATGTATAAAATACCAATCAAGAAATGAGATTTATTGTATCTACTTCCGTATTATTAAAGCAATTGCAAGCCATCAGTGGAGCGTCCAGCAGTAGTACTGTACTTCCTATTTTGGAAAATTTTTTATTCGAAATTAAAGACAATACGCTTACTATTTCGGCTACGGATTTACAGACTAGCATGGTTACCTCTCTGCCCATAGAAGCCAAAGAAGAAGGTAGAGTGGCGATGCCGTCTAAGATTCTGATTGATACGTTGAAGACATTACCTGATCAGCCCGTGGCCTTTTCTGTGGACACAGCTACCTTAGCTATCGAAATAAGCGCAGGTGATGGAAAGTATAAGTTGAGCGGTGAAAATGCGGACGACTTTCCAAAAATTCCCGTAGTCGACAATGTGTCTACCGTGAAAATAGCGAGTTCCATTTTGGCAGAGGCTATAAATAAAACCATATTTGCAGTAAGCAACGACGAACTTCGGCCGGCAATGGCAGGCGTATTTGTGCAGTTAAATGAGCAGAATATTACCTTTGTGGCGACAGACGCACACCGTTTGGTGCGGTATCGTCGTACCGATGTCGGAGCCGAAAAGGCAACGTCTATCATCCTGCCTAAAAAGGCACTACATTTGTTGAAATCTTCTCTACCGACGGATGATACAGAAGTTTCGGTAGAATATAACAATACAAATGCTTTCTTCCAGTTTGGCAGTATTCATCTTATTTGCCGCCTGGTGGATGAGCGGTATCCAGACTATGAAGCTGTGATTCCTCAGCATAATCCAAATAAGCTTACGGTAGACCGGGCGCAGTTTCTGAATACACTACGTCGTGTCGTAATTTTTGCAAATAAGACTACACATCAGGTAAGACTAAAAATCAACGGATCTGAATTGAATATCTCTGCGGAAGATCTGGACTTCTCTAATGAAGCGTATGAAAGACTCAGCTGTCAGTTTGAAGGAGAAGATATGGAAATAGGTTTCAACGCCAAGTTTCTTGTTGAAATGTTGAATAATCTTTCTTGCGAAGAAGTAGTTTTGGAAATGAGTTCACCGAATAGAGCTGGATTGTTGTTGCCTGCGATTAAAGAAGACAATGAAGATATTTTAATGTTGGTCATGCCTGTTATGTTAAATAATTTAGGCTAATATATAAACGGCTTTGGATTTCATTTATTCTCTCGTTGATTTCATCCTCCATATAGACGACCACCTTCTGGAGATTGTCAACAATTACCAGACCTGGACCTATCTTATCTTGTTCCTGATTATTTTTGTGGAAACCGGTGTGGTCGTTATGCCATTTTTGCCGGGCGACTCGTTGCTTTTTGCAGCGGGGATGTTGGCTGCTCAGCCTAACGAACTTAATATCTGGGTTATGGTGATCCTATTATTAATAGCGGCTATTACGGGCGATTCGCTGAATTACTCCATCGGGAAACATTTTGGAATGCGGGTGACGAAGTTCAAGCTTTTTGGTAAACAGGTAGTCAAGGAAGAGCAAATTGAAAAAACGCATTCCTTTTACGAAAAATATGGCAGCAAAACGATTGTTATCGCTCGCTTTGTACCCATCGTCAGAACTCTTGCTCCCTTTGTAGGAGGGATAGGACGTATGCACTATGGAACTTTCCTGACCTATAATGTTATCGGTGCATTCTTATGGGTAGTTGGCATTACCTTAGCCGGATATTTTCTGGGAAATATTCCGATAATCCGTGACAACTTTTCCAAAGTTGTGTTACTGATCATCTTTCTTTCTATACTTCCGATTATTTTTGAAGTCCTCAA
>JBEBVG010000103.1:0-10971 GCA_040392845.1 Sphingobacterium sp.
GGACTTAAAACTGACGAAGCAAAATAGCCACTACAATTATTAATTACGAATGGGGAATTACGAATTACGAATGGAGAATTACGAATTTAAATTTTGTATTTTCGTAATTCATAATTCGTAATTAATAATGAGGGAAGATAATGTTGTTCAAGTCAAAAGTTATGTTTTCGCGGTTAGAATTGTAAAAGTATATCAATTTTTGTCAGAACATAAAAATGAGTTTGTATTAAGCAAACAGCTATTACGTTGCGGTACTTCTATTGGAGCAAATATCGAGGAAGCTATCGGTGGGCAATCAGGTAAAGATTTTTTTGCTAAATTGACAATAGCCTATAAGGAAGCGAGGGAAACACATTATTGGATTAGGCTGTTAAGAGACACAGGTTATTTGACAAACGAACAAAGTGAGAGTTTATTGGATGATATAACCGAATTATTGAAAATCATTGGTTCTATCCAAAAGACAATTCGTAATTCATAATTCGTAATTAATAATGACGGCAGAAATTATAACCATAGGTGATGAGATATTATTGGGACAGATTGTCGATACCAACTCAGCATGGATTGCGGAATTCCTTACGCCGCTAGATATACAGATTGTACAGATCAGATCAATACCGGACGAAGCGCGGGCTATTACCGCTGCTTTGGGTCAGGCCTCAAAGCATAGCGACATTGTTATCGTTACGGGCGGGCTGGGGCCCACAAAGGATGATGTTACCAAAAAGACTGTAGCACAATATTTTAATACGGATCTGCGCACGGATGAGAATGTCCTGCAGCATGTCAAAACTTTCTTTGAGCGTCGTTCGGACAAGGGGCAGATGCCTTTGTCAAATTATGGACAAGCGGAGGTATTGGCTTGTTGTGAAGTCTTGTTTAACGATGTTGGTACGGCCCCGGGCATGTGGGTAGAAGATCAAGGTGTGCGCTATATATTTTTGCCCGGAGTACCTTTCGAGATGAAGTTCCTGATGGAGAATAGGGTATTACCTAAGCTGTCGCAGATGCGTGGTGAAGAAAGCTTATATCATGCGCATCTACTTACAGTGGGCTTAGGCGAATCTTATCTCGCCGAGAAGATTGCAGATATTGAAGAGACGTTACCTCCTTCTCTTAAATTAGCTTATCTGCCTAAAATAGGGCTTGTTCGTTTGCGACTTTCAGCCAAAGGAACCGATTATTCACATATACGGGAAGAAGCAAATTTCTATGCCAGCCAGATTGCTGACAGGTTGCAGCCGTATTTCGTGTCGTATCGGGATATTTCCTTTGAACAGGCGATTGTAGAAGAATTTACCCTTAAAGGATTAAAATTGGCAACAGCAGAGAGTTGTACCGGTGGTGCAATAGCGGCAAAGATTACACAAATAGCCGGTGCAAGTCAAATTTTTGATTGTGGTGTTGTAGCTTATCACAATAAGATCAAAAGTGAAGTGTTGGGTGTGCGTGAAAGCACGCTGGAAGAGTTTGGGGCGGTTAGCGAACAAACAGTGGTACAAATGGCCGAAGGCGTAAAACGACTGAGTGGGGCAGACTACGGGATTGCAACAAGTGGGATTGCCGGGCCATCGGGAGGTAGTGTCGGGAAGCCTGTAGGCACGGTCTGGATAGCTGTAGCAGGACAGAAAGAAACTGTCACCAGGAAGTTTCAATTTGCAAATTCCAGAGCCATTAATATCGAACGTAGTAGCATGCAAGCATTAATTACCATGTGGATGTTATATAAAAAGGAATTTAATTTTTAATTTAGCAGCTGTTACACGAAACAAATATGGCAATATATAAACTTCTACTTCCTAAAATGGGTGAAAGTGTATCCGAGGCCACGCTGACCAGATGGTTGAAAGCAGTGGGGGATACGGTTCAAGAGGATGAAGCGGTAGTCGAAATAGCGACCGATAAAGTTGATTCGGATGTACCGTCGCCAGTGGAAGGCACAATAAAAGAAATATTATTTAATGAAGGTGAAATTGTTCAAGTGGGTGATGCCATCGCCTTGATCGAGATTGCCGGTGAGGGGGAATCATCATCTGGGGTAAGTGAGGAGGAGGTTACAACAAACGTTGTTTCTAATCATGAAGACATCGCTGTAGAACAGCCAAAGGAGGAGTCAGATACCGCTATTCCAGGCATAGAACAACTAACGAAACCTAACCCCGAAACTATCCCCGCTACGGTAAAGACCAACGATGGCCGTTTCTATTCACCGCTGGTAAAAAGTATTGCCGAACAGGAAGGTATACGTTCGGATGAGCTGGAGCGTATTCCGGGGTCGGGTGCTGAAGGCCGGGTGACCAAGCAGGATATTTTAGAATACGTTTCGTCCAGAGGTGCCCGTCCGGCTACTTCCATGATGGAGAATGTTCAATCTGATAGAGAAGAAGCTCCGCGTGAAGAAAGACAGTCCAATGTGCCACCAGTACGTATTGTCAGCGACGCTGGTGGAGATGAGGTCATTGAAATGGACAGGATGCGACGCCTTATAGCGGATCATATGGTACAGAGTATCCATACGTCGCCTCATGTTTTTTCTGTCGTGGAGGCCGATGTTACGGATCTGGTGCATTGGCGCAATAAGGTAAAAGATGATTTTAAAAAGCGTGAAGGTGAAAACATTACGTTTACGCCACTGATTATCGAAGCCATCACCAAGGCTCTTAAAGATTTTCCGATGATCAATGTCTCAGTCGATGGATATAACATTATTAAACGTAAACATATCAATATCGGCATGGCAGCAGCATTGCCATCGGGCAACCTTATTGTACCCGTTATCAAAGATGCAGATCAACTCAGTTTAGTGGGATTGAGTAAGGCTGTCAATGATCGGGCCGCACGGGCGAGAGCAAATCAGTTAAAGCCGGATGATACACAAGGGGGAACTTTTACATTCACTAATATCGGTGCTTTTGGCAATATTTTCGGAATGCCAATTATTAACCAGCCACAGGCAGCTATTCTGGCTGTAGGGACGATAACTAAAAAACCAGCTGTCCTGGAAACTGAACATGGCGACGTTATTGCTATCCGTCATAAAATGTACCTTACGATGTCCTACGATCATCGTGTTATCGATGGTGCATTGGGCGGTTCATTCATTCGAAAAGTAGCTGATTATCTGGAAAACTGGGACAAAGGACGGGTTATCTAAGATGATGGAGTCAGTCATAGCATATCTGGAAAGTATAGACCCTATTTTGGGAGCCTTATACGCGACAATTTTTACATGGCTTGTTACAGCGTTAGGAGCAGGATTAGTCTTTTTCTTTAGTAAGACTAACAAGAATGTCATGGACGGTATGTTGGGCTTCACAGGTGGTGTAATGGTAGCAGCAAGTGTATGGAGCCTGCTGATACCGGCGATGAACATGAGTGAAGGAGAAGGGTTTGTGAAGGTGATACCTGCGGTAGTGGGTTTTTTGTTGGGCGCTTTCTTTTTATTTGGGTTGGATAAAATCCTACCGCATTTTCATGCTAATTTTAAGAAAGTAGAAGGAATTAAGTCCCCCTGGCAGAAGACGACCTTATTGATTTTAGCGATTACGCTGCATAATATTCCAGAAGGGCTGGCAGTAGGGGTATTGTTCGGTGGAGTAGCTGCCGGCATTCCTGAGGCCAGTATTGCAGGAGCAGCTATTTTGGCACTTGGCATTGGCTTACAAAATTTTCCTGAGGGTATTGCAGTATCGATGCCGTTGCGCAGGATGGGACTTAGCCGACGTAAGAGTTTTTTTTATGGACAGTTGTCCGCGATCGTAGAACCTATGGCGGGGGTTGTCGGAGCTTTTGCCGTTGCTTTATTCACACCTATATTGCCTTATGCCCTGTCATTCGCCGCCGGAGCAATGATTTTTGTTGTCCTCGAAGAGGTTATTCCTGAAGCCCAGCAGAACAAGAATTCCGATATCGCCACACTTGGATTTATCGGTGGATTTTTGGTTATGATGAGTCTGGACGTGGTCTTGGGGTAAAAAAATGTACGGGTCTACCGATATTTTTTGTACATTTGTTTGTTAATATGGAGAAATTAAACATTATTAACGCTACCGAACAGACAACCAGCCAAATTTACCAATGGACATTTGAACTTGCAAAATCAGCAGGCATTCAAGACAAGATGTCTCATATTTTAACTTCTGCTTTCCTTCTTATTTCCGCTTTTATTCTTTTGGCACTTATTGACTTCTTCATGAAGAAGTTTTTTTATTCGATCGTTACCAGGTTGATTAAGAAGACAAAAAGTAACTGGGATAATTATCTTCTTGATAACAAAGTGCAGGTGCACGTGAGCCGTCTTATTCTCATCGCTATTTCACAACAGCTGTTGCCCTCGGTTTTTATCGGCTTTCCCTCTTTTATAGTTGTTCTTGATAAATTTTTGAGCATACTGATGATATTTGCAGTTTACGGCCTAATAAATGGTCTTTTAAAGACCGGTCGGGATATCCTGCGATCATCTAAGGCTATTGTAGATAAGCCCCTGGACAGTTATCTTCAGGTATTTCAGATTTTCCTCATATTTGTCGTAGGAACTATAATTGTTTCTATACTTACCGGAAATTCTCCATGGAGCTTTCTCGTTTCTCTTGGAGCTGCGTCAGCTATTCTGATGTTAGTCTTCAAGGACACCATACTAGGTTTCGTGGCCAGTATACAAGTCTCGGCAAATGATTCTGTTCGGGTGGGAGATTGGGTGGAGATGCCTAAATATGGGGTTGATGGAGATGTCCTGCAGATAAACCTGAATAATGTCCGTGTGCAGAACTGGGATAAGACCATAGTTACTATACCGACGTACACGCTATTAAGTGATTCTTTTAAGAATTATAGAGGAATGCAGGAAACCGGCGGAAGGAGGATCAAGAGGGCTATCCATATCAAGATATCAACTATTCGATATTTAGAGAGTGCTGAAATAGAAAATCTTAAGAAGATAGCTCTCTTGGCACCATATATCGCACAAAGAGAAGAAGAAATTAAAATATATAACAACGAGCACAAAATCGATGAAGAGGTGTTGGTAAATGGCAGGAGAATGACGAATGTCGGTTTATTCCGAGCGTATATCAAAGCTTATGCATTACATAACCCCAGCATCCATCAAGGATTGACCTTGTTAGTTCGTCAATTGGCTCCTACCGAACACGGACTTCCTTTGGAACTCTATATGTTTACCAAAGGTACAGAATGGGCATTCTTCGAGGATACAATGTCTGATATTTTTGATCATCTTTTTGCGGCGATCAAATATTTCGATCTGGAAGTATTTGAGCTCCCCGCCTCCGATGATTTACGTTATCTCTTGGAAAGACAAATGAAAGAGAAAGACGTAAATGGTTAGCTGATGTGTAAAGCTATTAACTAGTCTTGATCCATTCGTTTTAAAATCGCTTTCATTTGAGTAATCTCTTCTTCTTGGGATGCTATAATTTTCTTTGAAAGCTCCTTGACTTCTGCATCTTTTATGTTTGCATGTTTACTGGTCAAAATAGCAGATGAATGGTGAGGAATCATCGCTTTCATATACTGTCTGTCATTTATTGGGGTCTGCGTTCGTATAAATGTAAGCGATAGAACAAAGACTATGGAGCTTGACACTAAAATAATCGTGTTCATTTTTTTGTTTGGATACATTTTAGGCATAAATACCAGCATCAATGCTGCCATCGGTGTCACCATAAGTAATGACATATATAGCCTGGTTAAACTTAAATAAATGTGTTCTGCTTTGTCTACGTTCAAAAACATCACCAAATACATAATGCAAAAAGATAGTAGCAGAATGAGTAGAAATTTTTTGTAGTTACCTTTATCCATTTCATTTTCCTTTCGTTATTCTTGTCATTATTGAGAGTCATAGGCTTCGGAAGGATCTTTTAAAGAAACAAATGGCAATCCTGTTTGTTTGTTGGATTTTGTATTCGCATTAATACATTGGATGGACAAGATTAAATAATGCGTTTCCTTTTGGCCATTTCCAGAGCTTCTATTTTGGAATGCACCTGCAATTTTTGGTAAATATTTTCGATGTGCCGGCGGACGGTGGAGGGAGAAACAATTAGGTTCTCTGCGATGGAAGTGTACGGAAGCCCTGTGGACAGTTGTTCCAATACTTCAATTTCACGGCTTGTGAGCTTTATCGCTGCTTCCTCTTCTTCGGTTTGCGACGGCAAAGGCGAACGCAATAGATTAAGGGCTTTGAAGGCGATCGACGGAGTCATTACAGCACCACCTTCCATTGTTTGTATCATAGCTTCGTAAAGTGCTTGTGGCTCGGTGTCTTTCAACAAATAGCCATCAGCACCGGCTTTTATGGCATTGAAGATGTTTTCATCATCGTCGAAAACGGTAAGTACTATGATTTTTATATGGGGATATTTTCGTTTAACTAAAGCAGTAGTTTCGATCCCGTTTTGTTTAGGCATCTCAATATCCATCAAGATCAGATCCGTGTTGCGGTTATTATCCAATTTGTCTATACACTCCAATCCGTTGTTGGCGATAAAGGAAATAGCTATACCTTCAAACAAAGAAAGCTTATCTTTCACGCTTTTTATCAGAAAATTATTATCGTCTATAATAGCTGCCCGTATTTTCATTTTTCTTCAGTTTTATCATTAATGCTAAATACAATGCTTGTTCCGCTACCTGCTTCCGAACTTAACGCCAGCTCGTCGCCCAGCTCCAAAGCCCGCTTACGCATATTCAACAGTCCGTTGCCTGTTTCCACGTCTTTTTCCACAAAGCCTTTTCCGCTATCTGTTATTTGGAAAAGGATATTATCTTCTTCTTTGCTTATCAATATTTCTATCCGGTCGGCTTCGGCATATTTGAGGGCATTGTTGATGGCTTCCTGTACGATGCGGAAAATATTTAAGCCTTGCAAACCAGTGAATGTTGTGTGTTCAACAATGTTTTTATCCATTACCAAAGAAATACGGATGTTCGGATAGGATTGCTTTGCTTTTTCGATAAAGTTGGCAATGCGTGCCTGCAAATCTTTGATGGTAATGCCCGATTTGTTCATTGCCCAAATGGTGTCCCGAAGCTCCTGTATGGTTTCTTTGGCGAATGTACCGATATTGTCGAGCCTGTAGGTCAGCTGGTCGTTCTTGTCCGTGATGTAATATTTAATGGTGTCGATTGCCGAAACAATAAACGACAGCTGTGCCCCGATATTATCGTGTAAATCCCGTGATATGGATAGTCGTTGCTCCTGCAATTTGTCTTGGCTTTCGATTTTTTCCAAAGCTAATTTGAGTTCGTTGTCTTTTTGTTGCTTGGTATTTTTAAGCACCTGTTGTTTGTAGAGCAGAAAACCTATCAGCCCGATGATAACGGCTAAAGCCGTTAATCCGAAAATCCAGAAGTTTCTGTTTTTGAGGGCAAGCTGATGGTCTGTTATTTTTGCCTTTTGCTGTAGAATTTGCTTTTCCTTTTCAGCGGTCTCGTATTTGGTTTGTAGCCTGAAAGTTTCTTTTGCTTTTTCAATGACAAACAGACTGTCCTGTGTTGACTTGTTGATGGCATAGTAATCGGTAGATTTCTCAAACTTGCCTTGCATTTTGTACACCTTGGCTAAAATCTCAGAGGTAGAGGCAATTTCCGGCAGTAACTTTAATTTTTCTGCTCGTTCAAAACCTGCCAATGCAATTTTTTCAGCTTCATCTATACGATCTTGCTTTATATACAGGTCGGCAAGATATCCCTGCGTGATGATGAGATCTTTTTCGTCTTTATTTTCCACTTTTATACGGATTGCCTTGAGGTAATATTCTTCCGAAAGGGGATAGTTCTTTAAGCCTTTATACGCTGTGCCGAGATTGACATAAGGATAGCTTAATAGCCTTTCATTGCCCATTTTTGTAAATTCTGTTATTACCCGTTTGGCATAGGGAATGGCCTCTTTGTATTTTTTTTGATGTACGAAGTTGTTAGCTAAATTATTGAGTGCATATACAAGATAGACATTGTAATTGATCTCTTCACAGATATGTATCGTTTTTTCATAGCAGTCGTTTGATTTTTTGTATTCCTTGATTTCAAAATAGACAATACCTAAATTGAAATTGGATCTTGCGATGGAATGCTTGTCCTTCGTTTTTTTTCCATAATCCAGGGCGGTCTGAAGATGGCCAGCCGCTAGGTTAAATTCTCCGACACTTACATATTCTATTCCCAGACTATTGTGGATCGTCGCTAGTGTTTCATCATCATTCCTGCTTTTGAAGTATGGGATCAAGGCCTGCGTCTTTTTTATTGCCAGATTGTAGTCTCCCATTTCGGCAATCAAAAAGGAATCGAAAAGCTCCCATCTTTTCTTTAAAAGGGTGTCGCTGTTATGCTGTATCAGCTTTTTTGTTTCGTCTCTGTAAAAGATAGCACTATCTAAATTGATATTTCTGTACTCGTCTCCGATTAAAAGTTTATAGTGTATTTTTAGAGAATCATTGGTTGTTTCTGTCAACAACTGCTGCAGACTATCGATCTTATCTTGACAGATTTGTGCATATAAATTATTTAGGGCAAAATAGCAGATGATTAAAAATACTCCTTTTAGCATGATTGGTTTTGGTGCAATATGGTGCAAGTCATTCGCTTAGTTCCGTAAACAATGAACCTACCGCAAGATAACAAAACATTTTAAAAACTATCGTCCTGCGGTTTTGTTTTCAACAAATTCAGCGTAGCCCGAAGGGTCTGTTTAAAATTGTTTGTAAGTACTTCCGGAAACTGCTCAGATAATTCTTCCTGTGTGGGATGCGAAGGAAACTTCCTCTCCATTTCCATCAGCCGCTCATTGATGACGGCGTTGATTTGCTCTTCGCTTCCAAGTGTTTCCGCCTGCTTTTGCCGTATGCTGAAACGGCTTAGCACTTCGGTCATTTGGCTGTCCTCGGATGTATGCAGGTTGCTGTACATCTCAAAATATTTTTGCAACAACCACACGATGACCGACAGCAGACCGATAATCACGATAAATAATAAGGCTAAAGCTATCATATTATATTCCTTTATTTTTTCTTTTTCTAATTCTAATCCATTTGACCACAGCCCAAATGACGATAACCACCACAATAAACCCGATGATGAATGGTGCGTAAATCACAAACAAGGTCAGTAACATCGGAACATACCCTAAAAAAGTGCTTTCCACTTCGTAGGGGTCGCCTGTTTGGATTTCGGTGTAGGTCAGTGTTTCCAAGGACATCAGGCTCAAGTCGTCTATTTTGGCAAACAGGCTTTCGGTTTGTACAAGGGCTTTGTCAAACACAAAATGTTCGTTTCGTTTGTGGTAGGTAACTACCAAATTATCTTTGGGTGTAGGCGAGAAATGGGCTTTCGTTCCGACAAAAAGCTGGTGCGTTTCGTTGTATCGGAAACCAAAGCCCTGCGATATGCCGTTGATGTCTTCGGTGGTCAGGCCGTCCATCAGCTGTACATAAAAACAGCCTTGCTCAATGGGCTGATGCCAAACGCTTCCGCTTTCCAACAAGTAGATAAAAGCGTTTTTGCGTTCGTTGTTATAGCCTTTTTGTATGCTTGCATTGTTGGTGTTCACAATGAAATATACTTCTACCGTTTGGCTTTCTTCGGGGGCAAATGCCATTTCCCACACTTTCCAGTTATCGCTGAAACTGTTTATTTTACCGTAGTCTGGGTTTGGCTCTTCAACCAATGGCAACCAAAGTTCATTGGCTCTGATTTTAAATTGGCTCAAGCTGTCGATTTTAACCTGGTTCAAATCCACAGCGCCACCCGAGTAAATGCCGTTTACGGGGTAGCCCATTTTGAAATTCAGGGTTTCTTTGATGGTATTGCGGAACAGGTAAGTGCCTTTTACCACTGCATAACCTTTGTAAAGTTGAATGTAGATTTTTTCTTCTACCATCTGCACTTTCTTGAACTTAAGGTTGTCTTCGGGATAGAGCATCGTATAGACCGTACCGCCAGCGTTCCATACGCCGGGCTGTGAGGCGTTGGCAAACACTTTTTGAGATGTGGCAACAACAATCAGAAAAAGTGTCGTTACTAAAAATTTATGTATTATCGTTTTCATACCGTTATGTGTTTTAAGGTAATTTGGTTTGCTCCAACATCGCTTCAAATATATGTAGCCGTTTATGTCTAAAATCGGTTGTTCCGATGGTAGTTCCGTCGGCAAATTCTGTTTTGAAAAAACCGATACCGGCAATGTTTCTGGCTTTCAAATCTACTTCGGCTTCGGCTGTGATGTTGTTGTTTTCGTCACGTAAGTACAGCACCATTCGGTAAGGTTTTAGCTCTTTTGGATTTTTCTTGTATGCTTGTAATGTTTGTTCGGAATACGCCTGTAAATCAAATGGCAGATTGTCGCTTGGTGTTTCTTTGTCGAAACGTAAAATGCCTTTCAGCAGTTTGTCCTGTGCGGTGCTGTCTTCGATGAGCTTAAATTTTATTTCGCTGGAATGATGACCCATCGCATCTTTGAGGTAAGCCGTAGCATAGAAATAGCTTTGTGGTTCTACGAAAGACAGTATTTCTTTGTCTTCGAGGTAAAAATAATTGGTTACGATGTCGGCTTCGTTCGGTACTTTTTGCCGATGAATTTCTTTGTACAATTTGCCTTTGGCAGAATAATAACACTTCGTAACGGACTGCGTACCGTCTATATCAGCTTCTATTTCGGTCAATAAACTGTCTTTGTAGCGGAATTTGATATGGCTTTTGCTTCCGTCTTTGAAACGGATTTTTTCTTCGGTAATTTTTCCCTGTTTATTGTAAACGTAGGTATAAGTCCTGTTCAGGTACGGATTGCTGTGTGTCCACACTTGTTTTTCTAATCGTTGATCTTTGTAGGTACTTTGGGATTTTGCCCAACTGTCATCGAGGAAACTTTTGTTTTCGTAGCTTTCGATATTGCCGTCCGTATTGAATGTTTGGGTTACTTTTTCTACTTCTTCTACGTTTTTTACGCTACCGTCA